>JAAFGY010000201.1 GCA_010365135.1 Flavobacterium sp. | reverse complement strand
AAATCGACCATCAAGTGGTTAGTGAAAAACGGTGTCGCTCCTAGCCGATTAACGGGCAAAGGCTATGGCGAAACGCAATTAGTAAACCAATGCTCGGACGACGTAAAATGCACCGAAGAAGAACATCAATTGAACAGACGTAGCGAATTTATTATTACTGCGCTCTAAGGTAAAAAGGAAGTTCATCGACAAAACAACCTCGAAATTGATTTTTTCGAGGTTTTTTTGTATCTTACTTAAGTAATTATTTCCTTTATATGTAGGCAAAAGAAACAACAGATAGGTTAAATATTTTGAGAAATACTATTTTTAATAAATTAAAAATCTATGTTCTGAAATCTTTAAAAAAGTCGAATATTAAATTATAAAGTATTTCCATTCAGTTTTGTTAATTCTTGCTATTTGATAGGATCACAATGCCTCGTTCGGGAGAAGAAGAACATCTGGATAAAGAAGATAAGCTTGGATAACTTTTTGTTTGACACGCCCAGTTTAATACAAAAAAAAGCTGCCATTTTGAGGCAGCCTTTATATTAAAACAAACTTTATTTATATTTTTACAAAGATATTCGTGTAATATTTTTTACCTTCTGCACTAACTCGGATAGAAAGTCCAAAATTTGTGAAATTACCCACGATGTTTGCTTTGTGAGCTGGGCTCTTCAACCACGCATCTAAAGCAGCTTGAGGTGAATTATAATTATAAGCAACGTTTTCTGCTACACTCTTAGCTCCTAAAACTTCCATAATATTTTCTGAGCGAGTAGCAAATTCATCGTGATTAACAACATTATTAGTAATCATATAATTATCATGTTCTTCAGATTTATAAGAAATGTGCTTAATCTCTTGTAACTCATTTAAGCCAATACTAACTCTATAAGCATTTATCAAAGCCATAGTCTCAATTTCTGAGGAGTTATAAGTGTAACCCATTGCTTTCTGACTAGAAACTGCGGAATTAGTGTTTTCTGAACTGTCAGCTGAACAGGAATTCATTGTAAATTGTATCGCAATTAATAATAATACACTAAGTAATTTTGCTTTCATAATAAAAGTAGATTAGGATTAAAGTAGATTGTGGGGCAAACTTCTTTAGGGTTGATATTTCTTTATATTTTAAGAACTCTTCAATTATAGAATAAATATAAGCATTTTATCGTTTAACTGCAAAATTTTATCGATGAAATACACAAATTTTTTTAATAAATAAATAATTTTCTTACGATATACGTTTGACTATTTAATGTTTTGTTGAAATTTATAGAATCTAATTTTATAGTATAAAAAAAACCTCGCAAATTGCGAGGTTTAAATACTATTTAAAAGATGCTATACAAATTTTAAAGAACAACCAATTTTAATACTTTTTCAAATTGCTCTTGTTTGGAAACATTCGAATTATCAAATTCAATGGCGTCTTTTGCCATAACGAGAGGAGAATCATCGCGATGAGTATCAATATAATCTCTTTCTTCTACATTTTTTAAAACTTCGTCAAATGTTACATCATGTCCTATTTTTTGTAATTCCTTAAATCTCCTTTCGGCTCGCGTAATTGGACTTGCCGTCATAAAGATTTTCAAATCTGCATCGGGGAAAACTATTGTACCGATATCTCTTCCATCCATAACAATGCCTTTATTTTTTCCCATTTCCTGTTGTTGTTCAACTAGTTTAGTACGCACTTGAGAAATCTCAGCAACTTTACTAACATAACTAGAAACTTCGATAGTTCGGATTTTTTTCTCAACATTTACATCATTCAAATACATTTCAGCAAAACCCAAATCAGGATTAAATTTAAAAACCAATTTGACGAAAGGCAGGCTTTTAATAAGGGATTCTATATCAAAAAAATCTTTACCAATATATCCTTTTTGCATAGCGAACAAAGCTACAGCACGATACATTGCTCCCGTATCGACATATACATATCCTAGATGCTTAGCCAATTCTTTTGCCAAAGTACTTTTTCCAGTGGATGAAAATCCGTCAATAGCAATGATAATTTTTTTATCCAAAATCGTTTTATTGTAAATTAATAGTCAACCCAAACAAACTCGTATTTCCCGCTAAGGTATACCTAGAATACGAATAATTAAATTTTATTTTGTTAAATTTCAGTCCAAAACCCGCAGAAATTCCAGAGAAATTTCGAATATCTTGTACTTTTAATTCTTCGGCTCTTCTAAAATTATATCCCAATCTCAAATTGAAAGATCTTTGCGGGAAAAGTTCGATTCCAAAAATAGCATGCCTTAAAGTATTTCCTAAAAATGATGTTTTCTTCTCGGTTGTGCTTCCATCAAGTGAGGTTTGTGATTGATTTGGATTGGTAAAAGAAATATTCCATTGCTGTAAATTATCCATGGTAAGATGCCATCGAATGGGCACATTTTCTAATTCTTGCGAAACTCCAGCCATTATTTCCAACGGCAACTTTTCGCTTACACCATTGTAAGTTGTAAATTGTGTTCCAATATTGCGAACTACCAAAGCCCAATTGACATCATTGGTTTCGTCGATATAAATTGCTCCTAAATCGACAGCTCCACCTATTGAATTGTAACTTTCTAAGGTTGAAGAAATCAATTTCCCATTTGCTCCTAAAAACAAATTGGAATTGGGAACATTAAAAGCATATCCAAAAGAAAGTGCGACTTCGCTTCCTGTAAATGGAGAAGTGGCCTGACCATTTTCGTCATAACCTTCGAATTTGCCATAATTTACATAATTCACACCAACCTGAAAAGTTTGCAGATGACGATCATACGTATAAGCATACGAAGCGGTTCCGTAACTCACTTCACCAAAATAACTCCCATAATTCAACGCCAAATGATTGTCCATTTCCGGATTTATCGTTGCGGGATTAAAATGAGCCTGATTGACGTCATCATCATAAATCGTAATGGTCTTTCCTCCCATTGCTGCTTGTCTTGGCGAAGTGACCAAGTTCAAAAACTGATAAATATACTTACCTCCTATTTGACCATGAGAGACAGTACAAACCGAAAATAAAAAGAGAATTAAAAGTTTTTTTTGCATATTTGAAATAGCTATTCTGTATTGTAAAACGCAAATGCGAAGATAAAATTATAATGGTAAAAAATTCCGTTTTTTGATGAAGTTTCCAGACAAAATAAAAATTCCATTCTGAAGATACAGAATGGAATTATAGTAAGTCAAAAAGTAACGTATTACAATACTTTTGCGTTTTTTACATTTTGATCGGTAATGGCAATTTTCAAGACCTCGCTCATTTCCTTCACATAGTGAAAAGTCAATCCTTCTATATATTTTGGTTTTATTTCGTCGATGTCGCTTTTGTTTTCGTGACACAAAATAATTTCTTTGATATTGGCTCTTTTGGCAGCCAAAATCTTTTCTTTTATTCCGCCCACAGGCAAAACTTTTCCACGTAAAGTGATTTCGCCAGTCATTGCTAGGCCTTTCTTTATCTTTTTTTGTGTAAGCACAGAAACTAAGGATGTAAGCATCGCAATTCCAGCACTTGGGCCATCTTTTGGAGTTGCTCCTTCTGGAACGTGCAAATGGATATTAAATTTAGACAATATCTCAGGTTTTAATCCTAAAAATTCCGCATTGGCTTTGATGTATTCTAAAGCTATTGTGGCTGATTCTTTCATCACATTTCCTAAATTTCCCGTAATGGTCATCGCTCCTTTTCCAGGAGATATCAAGGACTCTATGAAAAGAATATCTCCTCCAACACTAGTCCAAGCCAGTCCTGTTACAACTCCGGCAACATCATTACTTTCGTATTTGTCTCTTTCTAATCTTGGAATTCCCAGAACTTGAACAATGTCGTCGTTGGTCACTTTCTTGTTGTATTCTTCTTCCATCGCAATCGATTTGGCTGCATTTCGGATTACTTGCGCAATTTTCGCTTCCAAACCACGAACTCCAGATTCACGTGTATAACCTTCGACAATTTTCTCTAATTGTTTTGGTCCAATTACCAAATCTTTTGTAGTCAAACCATGTTCTTTCAATTGTCTTGGAAACAAATGTTGACGAGCAATTTCTACCTTTTCTTCAATAGTATAACCCGACATTTTGATGATTTCCATACGGTCTTTCAAGGCGGGCTGAATTTCTGCCATATTATTTGAAGTGGCAATAAACATCACTTTCGATAAATCATAACCCATTTCTAGGAAATTATCATAAAACGAATTGTTTTGTTCTGGATCCAAAACTTCTAATAATGCCGAAGACGGATCACCTTGATGGCTATTGGATAATTTATCGATTTCGTCCAAAACAAAAACTGGATTGGAGGTTCCTGCTTTTTTCAAACTTTGAATTATTCTTCCGGGCATTGCGCCAATATAGGTTTTACGATGACCTCGAATTTCAGCTTCGTCACGCAAACCACCCAGTGATATTCTCACATATTCTCTTCCCAAAGCTTCGGCAACAGATTTTCCAATGGAGGTTTTACCCACACCAGGAGGTCCTGTCAAACAAATAATTGGCGACTTCATATCATTTCGCAATTTCAAAACGGCCAAATGTTCTATCATTCTTTTCTTGACGTCTTCTAATCCAAAGTGATCTCTATCCAGAATTTTTTGAGCACGTTTCAAATCAAAATTATCTTTAGAATAGTCATTCCAAGGCAGTTCTAAAAACAAATCTAGATAATTTCTTTGAATTCCAAAATCAGGAGCTTGCGGATTCATTCGACGCATTTTTGACAATTCTTTTTCGAAATGTTTTTGCGTTTTTTCGTCCCATTTTTTGGTCTTGGCTTTGACACTCATTTCGTCCATTTCCTCTTCTTGCGAAACGCCACCCAATTCTTCTTGAATGGTTTTCATTTGTTGATGAAGGAAATATTCACGTTGCTGTTGGTCTAAATCAAAACGAACTTTAGATTGAATATCATTTTTCAATTCGAGTTTTTGCAATTCTAAATTCATGTACCGAAGCGTTTCAAGTGCTCGTTCTTTTAAAGAACTTATGGATAATAAATCTTGCTTTTCTTGGACTGACAAACTCATATTGGATGTCACAAAATTGATTAAAAACGATTGACTTTCAATGTTTTTAATAGCAAATGTGGCTTCGCTTGGAATATTGGGATTTTCTTTAATAATTTGAATCGCCAATTCCCTGACTGAATCAAGAATGGCTAAAAATTCGGTGTCTTTTTTGGCTGGTCTTTTTTCGGCAACATCTTTGATATTGGCAGTAAAATAAGGCATTTCATCAACTACCGATTCGATTTCGAAACGCTTTTTCCCTTGAAGAATAACCGTAACATTGCCATCAGGCATTTTCAGAACGCGCAAAATTCGAGCAACCGTTCCTATCGTATGAATATCATTTTTTGTTGGATCTTCTACATCTTCATTTTTTTGCGCAACGACTCCAATAATTTTTCCTCCCGCATAAGCATCATTGATTAATTTTATGGATTTATCGCGACCGGCTGTAATTGGGATGACAACACCTGGAAATAAAACCATATTTCGCAAAGGTAAAATGGGCAAAGAATCTGGTAAATCTTCGTTGTTCATTTCCTCCTCATCTTCGGGAGTCAATAAGGGAATTAATTCGGTTTCGCTATCAAATTCTTGAAGTGACAGATTGTCAAGAGTATGTATTTTATGGTTTGACATATTTTAATTTAAGTCTTTTTGTCATTAAATTGATTCGTTTGGGTAACAAATATAAGGCATCAGTAGATTTTATTTTAATAAAACATAAGTAAATCGCCCTAAATTTGCAAAGTATAAAAACTGACAATCATTATGCCAAAAAAAATCCGCTCTCTGTAGAACGGATCGACATAATTTAGAAATACTTGTATTTAATTCAAAGTTTTCCATAATCGTTGAGTGTAAATTACTGCAAGGTATATGTTGTAAAAAACTCTCCTTTTGTAAACACTTTAGTTGCTGTCATTGCTTGATTTTTTCCAATAAAATTGAATGTTCCTTTAATGGTTTTATTAGTTTTATTGAGGTAAGCACTTAATTACATATCTTTAAAGTCTAGTAAAACATAGAAAAAATGGAAATATTTAAAGGTCAAAATCTCATAGAGTTTG
>JAAFGY010000200.1 GCA_010365135.1 Flavobacterium sp. | reverse complement strand
TTCGCAAATAAAATAATTAATTTGCGAATTTGCGGTAGTCAAAATATTCAATGTTCTATTCCTTTCTCCAAATTTTAGTTTCCTCAAAAACATGTTCTAAAAGCGCGACTTCTTTTTCATCAAATTCAATATTTCTGCGACTCATTACCAAACGCATAGTTTCAAAAGCTTTTTTGGTAATGTAAGTCGTAAATCCCGAAGCGCCTCCCCAAGAAAAACTCGGTACAAAGTTTCGAGGGAATCCAGAACCAAAAATATTGGCGCTCACACCTACGACTGTTCCTGTATTAAACATAGTGTTGATACCGCATTTGCTGTGATCTCCCATCATAAGTCCACAAAATTGGAGTCCTGTTTTTGCAAAACCTTCGGTTTCATAGCTCCACAATTTCACTTCGTCATAATTATTTTTCAGGTTTGAAGTATTGGTGTCGGCGCCTATATTACACCATTCTCCTAGCACAGAATCCCCTAAAAATCCATCGTGTCCTTTATTGGAATAGGAAAAAATAACTGCGTTTTTAACTTCACCGCCAATTCTGGAATAAGGCCCAACGGTTGTTGCTCCATAAATTTTGGCAGCCATTTTTATTATTGCATTTTCACATAAAGCTAACGGCCCACGAATAACAGAACCTTCCATTATTTCAGAATTTTTTCCAATATAAATAGGTCCTGAAGAAGCGTTTAACGTAACAAATTCTAGCTTTGCTCCTTCTTCGATAAAAATATTTTCTTTTGAAATTGCATTAACACTTTTAGGAATCGGTTGTGATTTTCTGTCTTCGGTTAAAAGTTCAAAATCTTCGCGAATCGCGGCATCATTATTGGAAAAAATATCCCAAGTATTTTCAATTCGGATGCAGTCGCCTTCAAATTCCACGATTTCATACGTATCAAAATCTACTTCTTCTTGATTTTCGCTTGTAAAAAAAGCAATAACTTCATCACCTTTGAAAATAGCTTGATTCGATCCAAGATTACGGACCATTTCTGCTAAAATTGCATTGGGAAGAAAGGAAGCATTTATCATTACATTTTCTTCCATTTCCACCATTGGAAATTTTTCGGATAAATATTCCTCGGTTAAAGTTGTAGAGGTCGAACCCAAACGCATTTCCCATTTTTGACGAATCGTCATTATCCCAACAAGAATGTCAGCAACTGGTCGCGTGAAAGTGAAAGGTAATAAGGCATTTCTGGCGGGTCCGTCGAAAAGTATATAATTCATTTTTAATTTCAGATTTCAGATTTCAGATTTCAGATTTCAGCAATTTGATTGAAAAATGAATTTAAAATCTTGGGTTTTTCTTTGACAAAGTTACAAAGTTTATTTTATAAAAAAACTCTCCAAAATTGGAGAGTTTTATATAATTTAAAAACTGATAACTATTATTTACCGTGTTTAGCGTATTTAGTTTTGAATTTATCAATACGTCCTGCAGTATCAATAAGTTTAGATTTTCCTGTGTAAAAAGGGTGAGAAGTTCTAGAAATCTCCAATTTTACAACTGGATATTCAACACCGTCAACTGTGATTGTTTCTCTTGTATCTGCAGTAGATTTAGTTATAAAAACGTCTTCGTTTGACATGTCTTTAAATGCAACTAATCTGTAATTTTCTGGGTGAATTCCTTTTTTCATCTTTATTTTTTTATTTTTTTAAGCGTTTTAATTTTGAAGCTTTCTCGATTTTCGAAAAAGGTGTAAATGCAACTACTCCTTTTGTTTAAAACTTGTATTTATTTTGAGTTTGCAAATTTACATTAATTTTTCAATAATCAAATGTTTAGTTTGATTATTTTTATAATCGTAAAAATCGATTTTTACACTTGAATATATTGGGAATTGTTATATTTGTAGATTAATAAATAAATCCTTTCAACTATGAATGAAATTATAAAGAAAAACGGAATTTCTTATGGAATAATTACTGGCGTTGTAAGCGCATTAATCACAACGGCTATCTACGCGATTGACTTAAAATTATTTACCGCTTGGTGGGTAACTGTTTTAAGTATCGGTTTTTATATCATTATTGCTATTGTACTTCTTACGAAAACAAAGAAAGAATTAAAGGGTGTTTTTTCGTTTAAAGATGCTTTTACGACTTATTTTATTTCGGCTGTTATTGGAATCTTAATTTCCGTTCTTTTCAATATTATTTTATTCAATTTTATTGATCCTTCTGCAAAAGAAACGATCAAAGAGATTTCGATAAAATATGCTGTCGAGATGATGCAAAAATTCAACGCCCCTTCTTCAGCTATAAATGATGCTGTCAAAAAAATGCAAGAAAACGATCAGTTTTCAATTATTGAATTGCTGAAAGGCTCTGCATTTAGTATTGTATTTAGTTCTCTTTTTGGATTATTATTGGCTTTAATCTTTAAAAGCAAACCTTCTCAAGAATAAAAAATAAATGAATTTATCCATACTTATTCCACTTCTCAACGAAGACGAATCGCTCAAAGAACTTTACTCTTGGATTATTTCGGTAATGAAATCCAACAACTATTCATACGAAGTTATTTTTATTGATGACGGAAGTTCAGATAATTCTTGGACCATTATTGAAGAATTAGCTTCTGAAAATCCAAACGTAAAAGGCATTCGATTTATGAAAAACTTTGGAAAATCGCAGGCTTTACACGCCGGTTTTGCCAAAGCCCAAGGCGATGTCATCATTACAATGGATGCCGATTTACAAGATAGTCCTGAGGAAATTCCGGGATTGTACGAAATGATTACTTCCCAAAATTTTGATTTAGTTTCCGGTTGGAAAAAGAAAAGATATGACTCGGTTGTTGCTAAAAATCTTCCTTCTAAGTTATTCAATTGGGCGGCCAGAAAAACTTCGGGAGTAGAATTGAACGATTTTAATTGCGGCTTGAAAGCTTATAAAAATGTAGTGGTAAAAAATATAGAAGTTTCTGGCGAAATGCACCGGTACATTCCGGTTTTGGCAAAGAACGCTGGTTTTGGAAAAATTGGAGAAAAAGTGGTGCAACATCAAGCTCGAAAATACGGTGAAACCAAATTTGGAATGAATCGTTTTGTGAATGGTTTTCTGGATTTAATCACAATTTGGTTCCTTTCCCGTTTTGGAAAAAGACCTATGCACTTATTTGGTGCTTTGGGTTCTATAATGTTTATGATTGGGTTTTTCTCAGCAGGTTACATTGGGATTTCAAAATTGTATCATATGTATAATGGTATGAAATACACTTTGGTAACTAACAATCCGTGGTTTTTTATTGCTTTGACAACAATGATTCTAGGAACTCAATTGTTCTTGGCGGGATTTCTTGGAGAGATTATTTTGAGAACCAAGAATAATGAAGAGCGTTATAAAGTTTGGAAAGAAATAAATTAAAACAAACTTATGGATGTAATTTTTGCCTTCAATCTTTAATAGCTATGGAAATAGAAGTTATTCAAAATAAAATATTTGAAATTCGAGGTTATAAAATAATGCTGGATTTGATTTGGCGATTTTATATCGAATTGAAAATCGTATTTTAAAGCAAACAGTCAAAAGAAATTTGAAAAGATTTCCTGAAGATTTTATGTTTTCCCTCTCGGAACCCGAGATAAATCAACTGGTATCACAAAATGTGATACCATCTAAAAGTTATTTTGGAGGCTCCTTTCCTTTCGCATTTACGGAACAAGGAGTAGCAATGCTTTCGAGTGTATTAAAGAGTGACAAAGCCATTGAGGTAAATATTTCAATTATTAGGGCATTTGTAACTTTCAGACAATTTTCGTTGAGCTATAACGAATTAAAAGACCGGATTTTGGAAATAGAAAGTCAATTCCCCGATATTTACAAAGCACTAAATTATCTGATAGATAAAGATACTGTTTCTAAAAATAACAAAGAAAGAAACAAAATAGGATATAAAAAATAAACGTCTGGATGGGTTTAGCCCTGATAGCAGCGGAAATCCTTTTTGAAAAACGACTATTTTTTGTGAAATAAAAAAAGCGACCAACGGAAGCTCTTTTTTAGTTGCACAAAAAAAGGAGTTTGAAAAAAGATTATAGCGAATAGCAGGAAATAGCTCCTAAAAAAAATAAATTTAAAAACAAATATAAAATGGAAATCAAATCCAACATTTTAGACGCCGTAAACGAATGGTTGACACCAACATTCGACAAAACAACGCAAGAAGCCGTTATCGAAATGATGACTTCTTCGCCAAAAGACCTTGAAGAGAGTTTTTATAAAAATTTAGAATTCGGAACTGGCGGAATGCGTGGCGTAATGGGCGTTGGAAACAATCGCATCAATAAATATACGCTCGGAAAAAGCACACAAGGACTTTCGGAATATATGCATCAATCATTTCCGAACCAAACTTTGAAAGCTGTAATTGCTTACGATTGTCGCAAAAACAGCAATACTTTAGCAAAAACGGTGGCCGATGTTTTCTCTGCAAACGGAATTCAAGTGTATTTGTTTTCCGATTTAAGACCTACTCCTGAGTTGTCTTTTGCTTTGAAATATTTGGGTTGCCAATGCGGAATTGTTTTAACAGCTTCGCACAATCCTCCAGAATATAACGGTTACAAAGTATATTGGGAAGATGGCGGACAAATTGTTCCTCCACAAGATGAAGGAATCATTAACACCATTGAAAAATTAAAGTACAATGAAATCAAGTTTGAAGCGAACGAGGATTTGATACAATATATAGATACTGAAGTAGATGAAGCTTTTATAAAATCGACTATCAAGAATGCTAGTTTTGGCACATCGACAGAAGCCAAAGAGAATTTGAATATTGTTTTTACTTCATTACACGGTACATCCATAACATTAGTTCCCGATACTTTTGAAAAAGCTGGTTATCCAAATGTGAACTTTGTTGAAGAACAAAGAGTTCCAAATGGCAATTTTCCAACGGTAAAATCTCCAAATCCGGAAGAACCCGAGGCTTTGACAATGGCATTGGCATTGGCAGACAAACTCAATTCGGATATTGTGATTGGAACGGATCCTGACTGCGATCGTTTGGGAGTTGCTGTTCGAAATAATGAAGGACAAATGACTTTATTGAATGGAAATCAAACGATGATTTTGATGACCGCTTTTTTATTAGAACAATGGAAAAAAGCGGGTAAAATTAACGGAAAACAATTCGTAGGTTCGACCATAGTTTCTACTCCAATGATGATGGAATTGGCAACAAATTATGGTGTGGAATGCAAAATTGGCTTGACTGGTTTTAAATGGATTGCCAAAATGATTAAGGATTTTCCAGAATTAGAATTCATTGGTGGTGGCGAAGAAAGTTTTGGATTTATGGTTGGCGATGCCGTAAGAGATAAAGATGCCGTTGCTGCCACATTATTAGTTTGTGAATTGGCGGCTCAAGCCAAAGCTAAAGGAAGCACCGTTTACAAAGAATTAGTACAATTGTACGTAGAAAACGGATTTTACAAAGAACATCTTATTTCATTGACCAAAAAAGGAATGGACGGTTTAGAGCAAATTAACCAAATGATGATTGATTTGCGAAATAATCCTTTGAAAGAAATCAATGGACAACGAGTAATTATGCTGGAAGATTACCAATCATCGATAGCCAAAAATTTACTTACCGGTGAAGAAACCCAAATGGAAATTCCAAAATCGAATGTATTGATTTATTACACCGAAGATGGTTCTAAAATTTGCGCTAGACCAAGTGGAACGGAACCAAAAATCAAATTTTATATCAGTGTAAACGCAGCATTAGATAAGGTTGAAAATTTCACGAAAGTGGAAACTATTTTAAATGACAAAATCAAAAATATCATTGCAGCAATGCAGTTGAGCTAATGAATTTCAAATAATTTTTTCTAAAAGACCCGAGAGTTTTAAAAATCTGTCGGGTCTTAAAGGTAAAAAACAATTTAAATGAACAATTTCAAGAAAATATTCCCTTTCATAATTCCTTATAAAAAATACGCTTACTTCAACATTTTTTTCAATGTGTTGTATGCACTTTTTAGCACGCTTTCTTTTGTGTCATTAATTCCAATGATGCAGGTTTTATTTGACCAAACCAAAAGAAATACCACCTTACCAATCTATAAAGGAATTGGGGAAATTAAAAA
>JAAFGY010000199.1 GCA_010365135.1 Flavobacterium sp. | reverse complement strand
ATCTTTAATAATTTAATCAAAAGAATGGTCAAAGCTGATAATATTACACATCAAAAAATGATATGTAATTAGATGCAGACCTCAATAAAATTATTTAATCACCGCATTTTTTGCGGAGAATAATCATTATATGTACCGCATTAATGAAAAAATAATGGCAATCTACCTCTATCAGCTTTTATCGGCTTCAATAAGTAGCGAAGGTCGTAACCCATATCTTCGTTACGATACTATTTATTGCGAAAGAAATACGACAATTTAGTACACTTTTTGCCATTTCTTGAAACCACTGTGTGAAATCCCTATTTTTCAGTTGTCAATTTAAGGCTGTTTTGCTTTAAATATTCCAAAATTTGTTCCGTTGATTTTCCGAATAAATCGTTGGAAATCTTATCTTTAATTTCTCTAAATGTTTTGACAGTGTCAAAATTCTTTTCTGTTTTTTTTTCTTTAGTCTTCATATTCTAAAATTTCTTTTGGTGATCTAATTTCTAATGATGAATAATTCATTTTGATATTTATTGAATTATAACCTCTAATTCTGTAAATATTTACAATAATGTTTAAAATTCCAACTGACTAACATATCTACTTTACTCAAAGTTGCAGTAGCAATATGTAAACAATCGTCAAAACTTGTTTTTCCAACAACTTTCTCTTCCAAGTATTTTGTCGCAAGTTCAATTATTTCTCCTGTTACAATTACTCTTTCAGTATTTACTTTCGGCAACTCATTAAAGTATTTTTTTACATTTTTAGGCGCTTTTATCAATTCAATTTCTGTTAAGTCTGACTAAACACAAACTATTTTGCCCAATTTTACACGCTCAAACAACTGAAGGGTTTCTTCTTCAAATTCTATGTCGTAAACTCCACCAAAAACTGAAGTATCAAAGTAAAATCTTTGTTTCATTTTTAATTTATTTTAAACAAATTTACAAATTAAAAAATACTTTTCTCTTTGTTTAATTTTAAGTTGATTAAAAAGGCAATTTTTGCGGTTTCGCAACGCATTTCACACCGCTCAAAAATTGGCCTCATTGGCAATGGAATCAGCAGGAAATTATTTCGTTAGTAAGCGAAGTAAGTCACTTGTTTGGGAAACTTATGGGTAAAGTAGAATTATTGGGTTTCGAATTGAAAGACGAAGCCAATTTAGAAACCTTGATTCAAGATGTACTACAAACTTCTGCCATAGAAGGTGAAATATTAAACCCGGAACTTGTTCGTTCCTCCATTGCAACAAGACTAGGACTAGAATATTCGGGTGTAGAAAAGACCGACAGGCAGGTTGATGGTATAGTTGAATTAATGCTAGATGCCACTCAAAACAATAACAAAATATTGAATGAGGAACGTTTATTTGCTTGGCATGCTGCTTTGTTTCCAACAGGAAGAAGCGGTATGCTCAAAATTGAAGTAGCCAATTGGCGTTCAGGTGCTATGCAGGTAGTTTCAGGCAGTATAGGCAGAGAAACAGTGCATTATGAAGCTCCAAAAGCCGAAAAGTTAGTGGACGAAATGAAACAGTTTATAGACTGGTATAATAACGACCAAAATCAGGAATCCATACTAAAAGCAGCTGTAGCGCATTTGTGGTTTGTAACCATACACCCCTTTGACGATGGAAATGGAAGAATTGCCAGAGCAATTACCGACATGCAACTTTCTAAAGCGGATGGTGTAAATCAAAGATTTTACAGTATGTCAACTGAAATAAACAAACAAAAGAAAAGGTACTATAGCATTTTAGAGCGAACCCAAAAAGGAGACTTAGACATCACCGAATGGATGAGTTGGTTTTTAGAATGTTTAAAAAACAGTATTCTGTCCTCGAGCGTCATTGTTGACAAAGTGGTAAAGAAACATCAGTTTTGGGTTAAAAATAGCCGTTTAATCAGTAATGAACGTCAGCACAAAATGCTTAATAAACTTATCGATCATTTTGAAGGCAACTTAAACACAAGTAAATGGGCTAAAATGGCAAAAACATCCCCAGATACTGCCCTGAGAGATATAACCGATTTAGTAAACAAAGGCATCCTGATTAAAGCTGATTCAGGAGGAAGAAGTACCCATTATATCCTAAAAGATAGTTTGTAGCCTAAAAAAATGAGCCGATTACACACTCTAATCGGCTCCTATTTTATGGAAACATTCCTACCCTAGTTTCCAATAAATTCAAATACTTCTCTTTCAGTTCCTCTGACAAAAAAGAAATTTCAAGCAATTCCTTCCATTTTGGAGTTGCTTTTTTCATTTGATCTAGAATTGTACCTATCGTTTTTTCATTTAACAAAAGTCTCTCTTTAGCATAATAATCTATAAAATCAGCTGCTTTTAAATTACTTTTTTTCCCTTTCAGCAGAAGTGCAATTTCTTCTTCAGGATTTTTAATAGCTATCGTAGAATTTAGAAAGTCATATATTGGAGCGAGTGTCGTCTTCCCTTTTTGGGTTAGCAACGAAAAATTTTTTAAGTGCATATCTTCATTTCCAGTCACATAACAAAAAAGTATCCTCTTGAAAAAATCTGCTTTTTCAATGGCAGGAAAAGAACAAAATTCATCCAATACAGGAATTAATTTTTCCATCGTAAAACGGTATTTTGTATCTCTAGTGTTTCCTGTTAATTGAGCAAAATCTTCTGTTGCCCATTTTTTTCCTTTGCCATAACGGTCAAAACGCTTAATGAAATAAGATAAACTTCTATCTTTACCATATAGCATTCCATGAAATGGCACTTCTAATCCAAATTCTTTTGCCATTCGCATCGTTACATCTTCATTCTCGGGCAATTGCGGAAATAAATCATTTTGTGGTTTGATGATGTAGGTTCCAAATTGATCTACAATTTTAAATTCCTGATCCACTATTGAAATTGCCGCACTAAGCTTTGGCTGTACGCCTTGAATAGATATTTTTTTTGCTCTGTTAGCAGCTTCTTGACGAAGTTCCACAGCAGTATAAGGCAAATCTTTTAAATGCGTTAATTTTGGAGCTATCAAGCGCATTCCTCTTTCGCTATAGGTATCGGTTCCGCACAATTCGTAGGTAATCGGGCATCTATTCATCTTCTAGTAATTTAACCGTTACCGCTCCTACTAAATCATTTCCTGTGGCAAGCAATTGAGAGAAATAATCCTTTTTATCAATCTTCGCAATACGTAATAATCCTTCCAACATAATTCCTTCGGGTAATAATCCTTCAAAAAATGGAGGAAAGGTTTTATATCCGTATTTTATTTGAGTTTTAGGTATAGTCAAAGAAACCGCTTCGTCTTGATAATTTTCATCATATTCAAAATAGTATTCGTCAGAAGTGATTTCTCTTAAAATCCCAGCTCTTTTTCCGTGTACCGATACAATGGCGCGTCTCATGATTATTTATTTAGCGGACTTTTGAATTCTACTTTAATATTCAATACTTTGAGTACTGCAAATAGATTATTCATTCGTACGGTTTCTTTATTTTTTTCAATATCAAAAACAGTGGTCTTCCCTACTCCTGCTAAGTTGGCTAATTCAAGTTGTGTCAATCCTGCTTTATTTCGATGGTCTTTTAGTAAAGCTCCTAAATCAAAATCATTCATTTTATACTGTTTAGGCAGTAAAAATAATCAATTTACACATACAAAACCTCTTTTAAATTAAAAATAACGCTTTATTACTGTTATTACGGTAAAAACAGGGGTAAAAGTAGTATTCACGATTAATAGAATAAACAAATAGCTTAATTACTGTTATGACGGTAAAATTAAGATTTAGTATCAAATTGGGAAAGCAGAAATGATATCGCTTATTTCTTTCAAAAATGAATCTAATAAATAATAAAACCCTCGTTTTTTGTGGATTACATTAAACCTCAGAAAGTTTAAAAGGTAATTTTCGGATTCGTTTACCGGTTAGATCAAAAATAGCATTGGTCAATGCTGGTGCAAACGGTGGTAAACCTGGTTCTCCTACCCCACCAGCATCAGCGTCATTATCCATTACATGTACCTCTATTGAAGGAATGTCATAAATTCGAGGCATTTGATAATCATAAAAATTTTGTTTATCGGCTATTCCGTCCGTAAATGTCTGTTCCTGCATTGTTGCTGCTCCTAACGCCATAATTATGGAACCTTCAACTTGAGCTTCTATAATATCTGGATTTACATACCATCCACAGTCCATTACTGCCCAAACTTTGTCTATTTTAACACCTCCATTTGGATCTTTTGACACTTTTACTACCTGTGCAACTGTAGTTTTAAAACATTCCGTTATAGCAATCCCAAATCCTTCATTCTTTTTTCGGTTCTTCCATCCAGAAACTTCTTCAATTTTATTCAACAAAGCCTGTTCTCGTTGCTCTTGTAAATGTTCTCTTCTAAATTGCAAGGCATCTTTACCGGCTTCATTTGCTAATTCATCAATAAAACTTTCATAAGCAAAACCGTTTGTCGAAGCATAAACAGATCGCCACCATAGTACAGGAATTGGTGTTTCAAATGGAATATCTGAAAAACTAACATTTTGTATGGAACCGTAATAAGGTTGTAAAAAACCTTCACTTGTACTTCCGTTTGGTTTACCTCTACTCTCAGATCGCCAATGATCAATATTCTGACCTGCCATTCTGAATTTTAAAGATTCAATAGCTCCTTCCTTGATGCTTCCTTCGGCTCTATAAGATATTCCTGGTCTGAAGGGCCCTTGACTAGCATCGTCCTCACGAGACCAAACCACTTGAACGGGTGCTTTCACTTTTTTAGAAATGGCAACTGCCTCATTTGGGTAATCGGTAAAGGCTTTACGTCCAAATCCACCTCCTAAAAATGTCATATTTACTGTTACATTGTCTCTCGAAACATTAAACTCTTTACTTATAGCATCCTGAATCCAATCTGGTGCTTGTATAGGTCCCCAAATTTCAATTTTATCATCTTGATAATGTGCAACACAATTAACTGGTTCCATGGCAAAGTGAGATTGATAGGGAGTTTGATAAACAACATCAAGTTTTTTGCTACTATTCTTTAAAACTGCGTCAGGATCTCCTTGTTTCTTAAAAGATAATCCTTCTTGATTTTGGAGTAAATCTATTTCACGCTTGTATATATCAGCTGTATTAATATGTTCAAATCCAGAGTCATCCCATACAATATTTAAAGCTTTTTTTCCTTCTAAAGCTGCCCAAGTACTATCTGCCACAACTGCTATTCCATCACGAGTTGTATTGTGTACTTTCATAGTAATCATGAACACATCTCGAACTCCTTTAATTTTTCTGGTTGCAGTATCATCATAACTTTTAACCTTACCTCGTAGTCTTGGGTTGCGCTCTACTGCTGCAAAAAGCATCCCCGGTACTCTTTTATCCAAACCAAAGATAGCGTCTCCAGCAATTTTTAGTTTAGTATCAATTCTTTTGATTGGTTTGCCAACCAATTTATATTCTTTTCTTGTTTTTAATTTAACGTCTTTTGGTGTTTCCAGTTTCGATGCGGCAAGAACTAATTCTCCATAATGGGAGCGCTTCCCACTTTTTCTATGAATAATAAATCCATTTTCAGCATAACATTCTTCTTCTGGAACATTCCAAGATATCGCCGCAGCCGTAAGCAACATTTGACGTGCTGTTGCACCTAATTTTAATAAATTTTTATAAGAACTTCTTATTGTAGAGCTACCTCCGGTAATTTGGCTACCATATTTTTTATTTCCCTGAGCAAAAATCACGTTGATCTCATTAAGATCTACTTCTAATTCTTCAGCTAATATTTGAGGTACCGAATGATAGGATCCTTGCCCCATCTCAGCACGGTGATCCACTAAAGTAACTTTGCCAGAGGTCTCAATTATGATCCAAGCGTTCATCTCAACACTATCTTCTTTGCCCGATACCGTTTTTTTAACAGCAACACCCGATTCGAATGAAAATAAACCCAAGCACAATGCCGTACCTCCAAACCCTGTGAGTTTTAAAAAACCCCTTCTAGAAACATCTGTAATACTATCTCGAGCCATACTATTTTCTATTTAATGTGAATCAAGGGTTAAAAAATTAAATTTATAAAAGCCGAGGCTATTTTCCCAAAAATATGGACAAGTAATCCTTTACTTGATCTTACTTT
>JAAFGY010000198.1 GCA_010365135.1 Flavobacterium sp. | reverse complement strand
CTTTAACTTTGGTTCAATATATCAATAAATTTATCTTTGATAGACCCATAAATAATATCAAAAATCAAATAATTTAATTACACCCAACGGGTATATTTATATTGCCGGCACGTTAATTTGAAGTTAAAATATTGATTTTTATATCATTATGAAAATTTAAAATGTAAATTTGGATGTGGTTTTGATTAACTATTTGAATAGATCGAACTGAACGGGGAGATTATTCAAAATGTCATCTTCCGAAAGGATATAAATTGATACTAGTAAATCAAAATTTACATTAAGAGGTCTGTAAAAAGACCTCTTTTTTTGTTTTAAACTAATTACTAACTATAACGTAACCTCACAAAAACGTGTTTAATTCCTTTTTTGTCGGATTCTCTTTCGTCTATTTCGAGAATATCGGTTAGCGATTTTAGCATTGGCGTGAGCTTCGAAAATCCGTAATTTCTAGGGTCGAATTCTGGTTTTTTCTTTACGATGAGATTTCCAACATCGCCAAGAAAAGCCCAGCCATCTTCGTCGCCAATGGCATCCAAAGTATCTTCTATGAGTTCTATGGTTTGAGAATCGATTTTGTTAGGCGTTTCTTTTTCTGCCGGTTTTTTTGCCTCGGCGACCGGAGTTGCAGTTGGTTTTGGAGATTTGCCTCTGCCGTTTGCGATTACTCTGGTTTTTTTGATGGCTCCGTCTAATACTTCAATAAAAACGAATCTGTCGCAAGCAGCAATAAAGGCACTTGGTGTTTTCTTTTCTCCAATTCCAATGACTTTCATTCCGGATTCTCTTAAACGGATGGCCAATCTTGTGAAATCACTATCACTTGAAACGATGCAAAAACCATCTAATTTCCCAGAATATAGCAAATCCATTGCATCAATAATTAAAGCAGAATCCGAAGAGTTTTTCCCCACGGTATAACTGTATTGTTGAATAGGTGTTATGGCGTGTTCCAATAATACGGATTTCCAACCGTTGGCATTGGGTTTGGTCCAATCCGCATAAATTCTTTTTGTGGTTGGCGTTCCGTATTTGGCTATTTCTTCCATCATTCCTTTTACATTGCTGTAGGGCACGTTGTCGGCATCAATCAGGACGGCGAGTTTTAATTCTTTGGGTTCTTGTGACATTGTTTTATTTGTTAGTATTGTTGTTGGCTTTTGCCAATTCTTTAATGGATATATTATCGATTAAAACATCTTTTATTACGGCTTCTCCGTTTTTTGTAGCGACTAATGCGTAGGCTACTTTTGTGGTGTCAATCGTAGATTCTGCATATACTGTTTCGGCGTTTTTTGCTTTATTTTCGTTCATATAAAAACGATTAAACGGAAAATCCAAATACATTTTGTGTTCATAATCATAGTCAGCAATATAATTGATTTTTAGCTTTAAATAAATCGAATTGTCTGTGGGTTCGGTTCTTGAAATTGATTTAATTTTTGCAAATCCGTCTTCAGCAATTTCAATTTTTGCAAAAATAGTTTCGTTACTATTCCATTCTTTTAAATTTTTGACTTTTATGGCAGATTCCTTAAATCTTAAAGTAATATATTTTCCTCTAAAAGGATCGTTTGGGTCGATAGGTTCGCATTGAAATTTGACTATTTGGCCCGTATTTAGAATGTCTTCTTGATTGTAAATCATTTGAGAAGGGACAAATAATTGTGCCAGTGCAACGAAAAGGAATAGTATAATTAGGCTGTTTTTATTTTTCATTTCTATTTCTTTTTTTTAGCATTACATAATTAGTCAAGAAAAAACCGAGACCCAGTGAAATAAATAAAATTCCTCGAACTATAAAACTAAAGTCGGTATCAAAAAAACGACAGGTGATCAGGATGGTAATAATCAGTAATCCAAAATTTAGAATTCGTAAGTTGTTGAGTTGATTTCCTCGTTTTATTTCTAAAAGGCCTATTGCCAAAACAATTCCATTGGCAACAATTGCGGCAAGTTCGCCCATAAGAATTAAAAGGATGTTTAATAGAAATATAATTTCTAGTAGGCCAAAGTCTTTGAAATGGGTTGGATTATTTTTTTTGTAAAATAAAACAGCAGCTATAATGGTTAGAATTGTAGCAATGATAAATTCGGGAGATGTAATAATAGGGTTTTCGTGTAATCTGTTTTTGTGAAAAAAGATCCAAAAACTTTTGAATGTATAAACGAAAAGCAGGCTAAGTGTTCCTAGTTTTCCAATAATTCGGTAACTATTGAATTTCAGTTTTTGATGTTCGAAAAAAGAATTTCTGCCAATGAAATAGTAAATAGCAAACAAACACATATAAGATAAATACAATAATTTTTCGTTTTCATCTCCAACAGAACCTAAGCTTATCATTAAAGAAATAGCGACGAACCAATGGTGAAATAAGGTGAAATTGCTTTGTGACTTTGTGGTTAAAAGTTGGTAATAATGGGGTATAATGCCCAAAAATAAGAGCCAAAAAAGATAGTTTTGCTCTTTGGGATAGGTGAAATAATTCGAATTGCAGCAATAATAAGTAATGCCTATAATGTATAAAAGCGATACAATCGATGTTCTTAGTAAATAAACCAAAGGCAAACTTAACAGCATCCAAGTGAGAAGAAAAGAGTTTAAATCCCCTGGAATATTATAGACTTGGGCGATTAAAGATATGCTTGCTCCAATGCCAAAAAATAGAAATACAGATGAACTTTCTCTCCAAATTGGATTTTCAGCCTTTTTGAGAATGGTGTAACCGCAAAACAATTGTCCAATGACTAGCGGAAGAAACGAAATTATTGATTTAGAGGTATTGGATAAATCGTCCCAATTATGAGCAAGAATAAGGATGATCCCAAGTCCGGAGAGGATTGCTCCTAAAATTCCAAAAATCATAAATAACTTACTCTGGCTTTCGTCACCATTTTTAGTGTAATGTTCCTTTATTTTTTGGGCAGTTTCTTCAGTAATGACATTGGCTTTGAGTAAAGCGGGAAGTTCATTTAAAATGGGATTGGACATAACATAGATTTTGTTAACCAAATATACAAAGTTTATTGTTAAATCGACTGACTAGCCTAGATGGAAATGGAAATCAGATTTATTAGATATTTATTAAATTTCCTTGTGCGGATAGCGCAGAATTGCTCCCGAAGTTTCGGGACTGTGCCTATAATTATGAGCAAACAAAATAAGTCAAAAAAAGTTGCATTCTGTACGAGGATAGCTTTTCGTTTTCAAAAATGAGTCTATGAAATTGTATTTCATTTGTTTTAGTTGCCAATAGGAGCGGGCACAGAATGCAATTCTGCGCTATCAGCTACACGTTGTACATATCCGAGCAATCGGGATTTTAGTAACTGTACTTAATTTATGTGTTCTAACCAAGTTTCTGCTTTATCTAATTTTGCATATTCATCATTGATTGACATAAACTTAAGACATAAAAATGTTAATCCATATGAAAGTTTCCACATTACTAATTGTTTTTGTACATCAGGATTATTTTGCAAATTGACCGTATTTTTTTTCCAAAGTTCTTTATAATCTTTTCGGCTAATATTTTTTTGGTCTAGAATTTTTTTTATTTTGCTTCTTTTCCATTTTATTAAATTGTCCAATGCTAGAAAGGTAATTAGTTCATTGGAATCTTCTTCAAAATCATTAATTTTTTCTAACTCAACTTTAAAAACACTCAAGGAAAATAATTCGGATGAGTGTGCAGCTTTGTTTCTAATTGCTCTTAATTGATTTAATGAATTTTTTAGTCTTTCATCTATAATACGAAAAGCATAAAGTAATTCTATTTTTCCACTAAAAGAGCTCAATGCTCCTGGATAATTTAAGAGTCTTGATATATAACTTTTTTTATCTTTCGGCAGAATCGTTAAAACTAATTTCTCTAGATATTCTTCTACAATACTTGTACCAATAAGAACAGCTCCACGGTCTGATTCATTCGTCAGTTTAAATGCAAGATCAAAATTCAATTCAGGATAATTTGAATCCTTCATCTTCTTAACTGTATCTTGAATGTTTAGTTTCATTTTAGGGTATTGTTGCTAAGTTGTATATAACTGAAACAAACCTTCATACTTATACCCAAAAATCGGTTATTTCGGCAAAGTTTTGTTTCGCTTTGTTTTATATCCAAATATAATAAATTCTTACAAATGACAAAGGCTTTAATTTGTATTTTCTTTCAAATGAAAAAGCTTTGGGTTTTATTTCCTACACCTAGCCCAGATGGAAACGGCATCCTTTTACTTTTTTCTTAAAAAGTAAAAGATACAGTGTACAGCTGGAAATAGCTCCAGATTTCTCCTGTCGTCGAAATGACAATTAGGATTTTTTTTAATTTACTTATATTTATGATAAGACAGATTAAATAATTAATTTTGCAACTTCAAAAAAATATAATACTTCAATATATTATGGTAGTAGATTTATTCGCAAGAATTCAAAACAATAAAGGGCCGTTGGGAAAATGGGCTTCACAAGCAGAAGGTTATTTTGTGTTTCCAAAATTAGAAGGAGACTTAGGGCCAAGAATGAAATTTCAAGGAAAAGAGGTTTTGAACTGGAGTTTGAACGATTATTTAGGTTTGGCTAACCATCCCGAAGTTCGTAAAGCAGATGCGGATGCAGCTTTGGAGTTTGGTGCTGCTGCCCCAATGGGAGCTCGTATGATGAGCGGTCACACGAAATACCACGAACAATTAGAGCAAGAATTGGCTGCTTTTGTAATGAAAGAATCGGCTTATTTGTTGAATTTTGGGTATCAAGGAATGGTGTCTATTATTGACGCTTTGGTAACTAGAAATGATGTGATTGTTTATGATGTTGATGCTCACGCTTGTATTATTGACGGCGTTCGTTTGCACAGCGGAAAACGTTTTACCTACAAGCACAACGACATCGAAAGTATGGAGAAAAACCTGCAACGTGCTACAAAATTGGCTACTGAACTTGGTGGAGGAATTCTTTTTATTACCGAAGGTGTTTTCGGAATGCGTGGTCAACAAGGCAAGTTGAGAGAAATTGTGCAAATGAAAAAGAAATACAATTTCCGTCTTTTGGTAGATGATGCACACGGTTTTGGAACACTAGGAAAAACAGGTGCTGGAGCAGGCGAGGAGCAAGGTGTTCAGGATGATATTGATGTTTATTTTTCGACTTTTGCAAAATCGATGGCAAATATTGGTGCTTTTGTAGCTGCAGATAAAGACATTATTGATTATTTGAAATACAATTTGCGTTCTCAAATGTTTGCCAAAGCATTGCCAATGATTCAAACCATTGGTTCGTTGAAACGTTTGCAATTGTTGCGTGACAACCCAGGATTGAAAGATAAATTATGGGAAAACGTAAATGCTTTGCAAAGCGGTTTGAGAAGCAAGGGATTTGAAATTGGGGATACCAATACTTGTGTTACACCAGTTTACCTTCAAGGAAGTGTGCCAGAAGCGATGGTTATGGTCAATGATTTAAGAGAAAACTACGGTATTTTCTTGTCGATTGTGATTTATCCAGTGATTCCAAAAGGAATGATTTTGTTGCGTGTTATTCCAACTGCGCCTCATACATTAGATGATATTGACCAAACACTTACTGCTTTTGAAGCCATTCGTGAGAAATTAGTAAATGGAACTTATAAAGAAATTGCCAGCAGAACTAAAGTAGATTTGGACGCTTAAGATTTAGTGTGCAGTCACAGTTTTCAGTGAAGTCTATAAAGAAAATCCATTCGGTATTCGAATGGATTTTTTTGTTTACATTTATTAAAAATGAAATTAATAATATTATGAAAAAAGTAATTCTAGCAAGCGCAGTTTTAATGGTTTTTTTTATCTCCTGTAAAAACGAAAAAACTGAAGCGGAAGTGCCCGTAATACAAGAATCGACCGCTGTCCAAGAAACTGTTTCTGAAGAATGTTATTTAGGAATTCTTAAAAAAGATACCGTTTCAATGTCTTTGAGCATAAAAGGGAATCAGCTTTCCTCAGGGAAATTAAATTATAAATTCTTTGAAAAAGACAAAAACGAAGGCTCATTAATTGGAGAAATGAAAGGCGATACGCTTTTTGCCGATTATACTTTTATGTCCGAAGGTGTTTCTTCGGTTCGTCAGGTTGCTTTCCTGAAAAAAGGAAATACTTATCTAGAAGGTTATGGCGATATCGAAGAAAACAGCGGAAAAACAATTTT
>JAAFGY010000197.1 GCA_010365135.1 Flavobacterium sp. | reverse complement strand
ATTATTAAACTTTTATAAATTATAAATGGATAAAAATCAATCTAGAATATTGTAAATAATTAAAAATTAATAGGCTCTTTTTAATTTTATTATTTTGACTACCAGTAAATATTAAAAACTTGACTTTTGAATGTGTTTTGTTAAAATTTATGAACCAAAATTATGGAGTAAAATCTTAATTAAAAATGATATTTATCATACTTAATATTTTTTCTTCGGATTTTAATGATATAACTACCTAAACATCAGTATTTTTAGGTGTTTTATGGTTCAAAAAATGATATTTTAATGAAATGTTTGATTATTTATCATAAAAAAACTCCTCAATGTCTTGAGGAGTTTTATAAAAATTTAAAATGATTTTTATTTCATTTTTCCATTGACAACTGCAATAACAGCTCCAACAAATGAAGCTAATACCATTGAAGCAACAACATCAATGATTAGTAATTTTACATCAATTGTTTCTTTGTTCATGTTCATAAAAAAATTGGTGCTTAGACTCATGAACAGTGCAATACCGGCTGCCAATTTAATTCCAGGAACACATTTTGAAATTCCTTCACGTTGTGCGAAGACATAGGAAATTAAAAAACCAAAAGACATGCAACCTAAAAAAATAAAGATTATGTTTTCTTTTCCACCGCCTTCCGTGGGGAAAGTGTCTTTCAGCAAGATTCCATAGATTAGCCATCCGAGTAAGAAATCAACAAGTCCGCCGACAAGTCCGCCGATTATAAAGTTTTTAACATTCATATTTTAATTTTTATGGGTTAATTTAATAAAAGTATTAAAATATTACCAATATGATAGTAGGTGTGTTAAAAATTATTAACTATTTAATTTTTTAAATGTTAATAAGCTTTTTGCGAAATCTAAAGTTTTGAAGGAGGTGTTGCGAGTGATTTTAAAAAGAGTTCAATAAATTAAACTTTTTTTGCCATGGAGAATCTAGTTGTAAATTTTATTGAATAAATCAATATATTTTTCCATCACTTTTTTCCTTTTCAATTTTAGAGTGGGAGTGAGGTGGCCACCATCGATAGACCAAGCGTCGGGTGTGAGTTCAAATCGTTTTATTTTTTCCCAGTTACCGAATTTTTCATTCAAAATATCTACTTCTTCCTGAATACGCTCTATTACTTTTGGGTTTGCAATAATTTCTTGATTGGTAGCACCTACTTTAATACCGTGCAATTTTTCCCATTCTCTGACAAATTCAAAATTAGGTTGAATAAAAGCTCCTGGCATTTTTTGTCCCTCGCCAATGACCATAATTTGCTCAATAAAACGAGATTGTTTCATTGCATTTTCCAGCAATTGTGGCGAAATATACTTGCCTCCTGAGGTTTTAAACATTTCTTTCTTTCGATCCGTAATTTTAAGGAAACCTTCGTTATCAATCTCACCAATATCGCCAGTATGAAAATATCCGTCGCGAATGGCTTCGTTTGTTAACGCTTCATCTTTGAAGTAACCCAACATCACATTTGGTCCTTTACAAAGAATTTCTCCGTCTTCGGCAATTTTAACTTCGACATTATCAATTATTTTGCCCACTGTTCCCACTTTGAAACCGTGATTTCGCATATCATTTACCGCGATTACGGGCGAAGTTTCGGTTAAACCGTATCCTTCCATTACTGGAATTTCTGCAGCTGCAAATACTCTGGCAAGTCTAGGTTGTAAAGCCGCACTTCCAGAAACCATTAAATCTAAATTGCCACCTAAACCTGCTCTCCATTTACTAAAAATGAGTTTTCTAGCAATTTTTAATTGAAACTCATACCAAAACCCATTGGCGCCATAAGGTTCAAATCGTAAACCTAAGTCAACTGCCCAGAAAAACATTTTTCTTTTAATTCCAGTGAGCTGCAGCCCTTTGGAGTAGATTTTGTCATACACTTTTTCAAGAAGTCTAGGAACTGCCGACATTACCGTGGGCTTTACTTCATTTATATTATCACTGATTTTGTCAATCGATTCGCCAAAATAGATGGAAACACCATAATATTGATATAAATATAAAATCATTCTTTCGAAAATATGACAAACTGGCAAGAAGCTCATACCACGACTTTTTCCTTTCTCAAATGGAATTCGTGAGGCGCTGTCTAAAACATTGGAGACAATATTTTTGTGCGAAAGCATAACGCCTTTTGGTTTTCCCGTGGTTCCAGAAGTGTAAATTATGGTGGCTAAATCTTCGGGTTTGACATTGTTTTTTCGGTCTTCGACTACGTCTTGATTGCTTTGATCTTCTCCTAAGGCAAGAAGTTCTTTCCAATTTTTGCAACCTTGCATTTCATCAAAGGAATAAACGTCTATTAGATTGGGTAGATTCTGTTTTATCAGATTTACTTTGCGCAATACTTCTTCGTCTGATACAAAACAGTAGTTTGAACCGGAATGCTTTAGAATGTATTCGTAATCCGTTTCTGAAATTGTGGGATAGATTGGCACATTTTGGGCACCTACTTGCAAAATTCCAATGTCCACAATATTCCATTCGGTTCTATTATTGGTCGAAATTACGGCAATTTTATCGTCTTTTTGAATTCCCAATCGCAATAGCGCTCTTGAAATGGCATTGGATTTTGCAATATATTCTTCGGTAGAAGTTTTTACCCAATCCCCATTGTACTTGGTTACCAATGCATCAGGAATGTTATAATGCTCTAATTGGAAATAAGGAAAATCAAACAATCGGGTTATTTCTGTCATTGTGGAAATATATTAATTTACTGCAAATTAATAAAAAATATGATGTTTTTGTCTTTTTTATAAAAAAGAGTTTAAAAAAAACAGTTGTCTAAAAAAATGAAATTTTTCTTTTTTAATCTCATTTTCAGTAATTTATGTTTACCAATACTTAAGCATATATAGCAATTATACAACTTTTACTGATTATTCTATAAGTATTTATAATAAAAACACTCGATCTTTGTATTATAATTAATAATGCGCATATAACTTAAATTAAATAAAAATGAAAAAAGTAATTTTAATGATCGCATTGGTTACAATTTCAGTAACCACTTCGAATGCACAATCGGCAACCGACAATCAAAATGCATTGTCTTTTGGGATTAAAGCTGGGGCAAATTATTCAAATGTGTATGATTCTAACAGCGAGGATTTTGTTGCTGATGGAAAATTTGGATTTGCGGCTGGAGCTTTTGTTACCATTCCATTCGGAAAATTCATAGGAATTCAGCCGGAGATTATGTATTCTCAAAAAGGATTTAAATCTTCAGGAACGTATTTCGGAAGTACTTATGAAATGACTAGAACTACCAATTTCATTGATGTGCCAGTTTTATTTGCGGTGAAACCTATTGAACAAGTTACTTTGTTATTTGGACCTCAGTTTTCTTATTTGATGAAACAAAAAGATGAATTCACTGGTGGAAATATTAGTTCAACCCAACAACAAGATTTCGACAACAATGACATTACTAAAAACATTTTAGGTTTGACTGGTGGTGCCGATTTCAATATGGACAATCTAGTTTTTGGTCTTAGGGCTGGTTGGGATATTAAAACGAATGAAGGTGACGGAAATTCTTCGACTCCACGTTATAAAAATATGTGGTATCAAGCAACTGTTGGTTACAGATTTTAATCTAAAAAACCATCATTAAACAAGAAAAGCGTCTCGAAAGAGGCGCTTTTCTCTGTTTATAAATTTGCTTTTTATTGTTTCTCAACCCACAATCTAGCATTCACAAAGGCTTCGTGCCAAGGCGAAACTTCGTCGTTTCTGTCTTTTGGATAATGCGCCCAGTTCCATTGAAAGGTAGAACGCTCGATGTGTGGCATCATTACCAAGTGACGACCAGTTGTGTCACATAGCATTGCTGTATTAAAGTCAGAACCATTTGGATTGGCAGGATAACTTTCGTAACCGTATTTTCCAACGATGTTGTAGTTTTCTTCACCCATTGGCAAATTAAATTTTCCTTCACCGTGCGAAACCCAAACTCCCAAAGTACTTCCGGCCAATGAAGACAACATTACCGATTTGTTTTCTTGAATCGTTACTGATGTAAAAATACTTTCGTGTTTGTGGCTGTCGTTATGCAACAATTTTCCGTGAACTTCGTGCTCTGGATTTATTTTTTCCAATTCCATAAACAACTGGCAACCATTACAGATTCCAACCGATAAGGTGTCTTCTCTTTTGAAGAAATTCTCCAAAGCAGTTTTGGCTTTTTCGTTGTATAAAAAGGCGCCAGCCCAACCTTTGGCAGAACCCAAAACATCCGAATTCGAGAATCCTCCAACCGCTCCAATGAATTGTATATCTTCTAGATTTTCACGACCCGAAATCAAATCGGTCATATGAACGTCTTTTACATCAAAACCTGCTAAGTACATTGCATTGGCCATTTCACGCTCGGAATTGCTTCCTTTTTCACGAATAATGGCTGCTTTTGGTCGTGGCATTGAGTCATCGATGGCAGGTTTTTTTCCTGTAAAATGAGAAGGGAAAGTATAATTTAATACTTGGTTTTTATAATTTTCGAAACGAGCTTTTGCCGTTCCGTTTTTAGCTTGTTTTTGGTCTAATAGGTAAGAAGTTTTAAACCAAATGTCTCTGTATTTTGCAATGTCTAATTTGCAAGGACCAAAGTCTAAAGTGGCTTCAGTTGTTGTTTTTCCTAATTTGTAGAATGAAACTCCTTTGTTCATCAATACATTTTCTACCAATTCATCGTCATTGGCTTGGAAAACAACAGCGATATTTTCAGCAAAAAGATATTTGATGATGTCTTTTTCTTCAAAAACAGAGAAATCAATTTTCGCTCCCAAATTCACATTAGCAAAACACATTTCGAATAAAGTAGTAATTAATCCACCACTTCCAATATCGTGACCTGCCAAGATTTGTTTGTTTAAAATCAATTCTTGGATTGCATTGAAAGCATTTTTGAAGAAAGCAGCGTCTTTAATTGTTGGTGCTTCATTTCCAATGGCATTTAAGGTTTGTGCCAAGGATGAACCACCTAATTTGAAGTCATCTTGCGACAGATTGATATAATAAATCGAACCTCCGTCTTTTTGCAAAACAGGTTCCACCACTTTTCTAATATCGGTACAATTTCCTCCAGCCGAAATAATTACTGTTCCTGGCGCAATTACTTCGTCGGTTGGATATTTTTGTTTCATCGAAAGCGAATCTTTTCCAGTTGGAATGTTGATTCCCAATTCGATTGCAAATTCAGAACAAGCTTCAACAGCTGCATACAAACGAGCGTCTTCGCCTTCGTTTTTACAAGCCCACATCCAGTTGGCCGAAAGAGAAATTCCTTTCATTCCTTCTTTAATTGGCGCCCAAACGATATTCGACAATGATTCGGCAATAGCTGTTCTGGTTCCTGCGACTGGGTCAATCAAGGAAGCGATAGGAGAGTGCCCAATCGAGGTGGCAATTCCTTCTTTTCCTAAATAATCCAAGGCTACCACACCACAATTGTTCAATGGCAATTGCAATGGTCCAGCGCATTGTTGTTTGGCGACTTTTCCGCCCACACAACGATCGACTTTGTTAGTCAACCAGTCTTTACAGGCAACGGCTTCCAATTGCAATACTTGCTCTAGGTAAGTAGAAATATTTTTTACGTTATATTCTAATGCTGGATAATTATAAGCAATAGTTTTATCCGTCATAACCGTTTTTGGAGAGCTTCCAAAGAAATCTTCCAAAGCATAATCCATTGGTTTTAAACCTGTAGTTTTAGACTCGAATGTAAAACGGTGATCTGCCGTTACGTCACCCACTTGGTACATTGGAGAACGTTCCCGATCTGCAATTTTTTGAAGTAAATCAATGTCTTTTTGACCAATAACCAATCCCATTCTTTCTTGAGATTCGTTACCGATGATTTCTTTAGCCGAAAGGGTAGGGTCGCCCACAGGCAATTTATCCAAATCAATCAATCCACCCGTTTCTTCCACCAATTCCGAAAGACAGTTTAAGTGTCCTCCAGCTCCGTGATCGTGAATGGACACAATTGGGTTATGGTCGTTTTCTACCAAACCACGAATGGCGTTGGCAGCCCGTTTTTGCATTTCTGGGTTCGAACGTTGTACGGCATTCAGCTCGATTCCAGAACTCATCGCTCCAGTATCTGCCGATGATACCGCAGCTCCACCCATCCCGATTCTATAATTTTCTCCACCAAGA
>JAAFGY010000196.1 GCA_010365135.1 Flavobacterium sp. | reverse complement strand
ATATAGAAAATGAATTTTCATTTAGTGGGCTTACTCATGAATTTAAAATAAATCCCAGAAAATATTTGTCTTTTGAAATTAAACTTCATGTTTGTAAGTCTAAAAATGGTCCCACTTTTCAATGTTCATATAATTCTACACTATTCAAAGAGGAAACTATAAATCGAATGATGCTTTCATTTGAAGAAACTATAATTAAATTAATATCAAATCCAAACAGCCCAATAGATGAACATTTAAAAGGGGATTATTTAGCTGATTATGTCACTCTAAATGACACGACAATTCCATATCCCAACGTTTCTTTGTCAGAGTTACTGAGTAAACAAGCAGAAATCTCACCAAAAAACATCGCTCTTGAAAGTAAGGACACTAAAATAACATACGAAGATTTACACATTAAAGTGAATCAATTTGCACATTATTTACAGGCAAAGGGAGTTCAATCTGGTGATTATATAGCGGTTTCTTTTCCACGCAGCCCTGAATTGGTATATGCCATTTTAGCCGTGATCCAATGTGGAGCCGCATATCTACCGCTAGATCACGAATATCCAAGTAAGCGTATCGAATTTATGATGGACGACTCTAAGGCAAAATTTTTGATAACAGGTAAAGCTTTGTCTATATCATTACCAAAATGTTCCAATACCATTCTAATAGATGATGCAATGGCAACATTGCATCAATACCCATCAACAAAACTGCAAACCTCTGTAGATCCAGCACAAATAATATATCTCCTATATACTTCTGGTTCTACTGGCAAACCAAAAGGAGCTAAAATAACTAATAAAAATTTAGTTAATTTACTTTTTTCTTTAGTGAATGAACCAGGTATAAAAGAAACTGACCGAATTCCTTTTATCTCTACAATCTCATTTGACATTGCTAGTTTTGAATTGTTTTTCCCTCTATTTAAAGGAGCTACTTTAGTGCTACCCGATCAAGAAACAGCAAACGATGGCAGGCTATTAAATGAAATGTTTTATAACGAAAAAATTTCATTACTTATAGCCACGCCCTCAACATATCAAATGCTTCTAGATACTGGATGGTCAGAGAAATTACCCTTAAAAATCATAAGTTGTGGTGAACCTCTAACTCCTAAACTGGCCAGGGAACTAATAAAAAGGTGCGATGAAGTTTGGAATTTGTATGGCCCTACTGAAGTAACCATTTTTTCATCCTGTAAACATATAAAGACCGCCGAAACACTAATTACAATTGGTGGCCCAATCGCCAATACGCAATACTATATAGTCGATGAGCATTGTAATCTTCTACCGCCAAACACCATCGGCGAAATTGCGATTGGAGGAGATGGAGTTGGAAAAGGATATTTGGGAAGACCCGAATTAACTGCCGCAAAATTTATTCCGAATGTATTTTCTAATAAAAAAGACGATATAATGTATCTGTCAGGCGATTTAGGAAAACTGCTCCCAAGCAATGAAGTACTATGCCTGGGACGTATCGATCATCAGGTTAAAGTACGAGGTCATCGAATTGAAATCGGTGAAATTGAACAAGCTTTAATGGATATTGATGGCATTAAATCGGCAATTGTATTAGCTAAAATCGCTATTCTTGTAGCTTTTGTTACAGTAGATATTGAAATTATTAATGAACTGGATCAGATTCGCTTATGGAGAAATGAATTGGCATCATATTTACCAACTTACATGGTGCCGTATATTTATCATATATTGGACAAAATTCCTACTACACTAAACGATAAAATAGATCGTAAAGCATTATTAGAATATAAATCTGATTCTAAAAGCAATCAGGAATATTATGCGCCGCGCACCAATGAAGAAAAGTTAGTAGCAGCAATTTGGGAAGAAAATTTAAAAAAAGAGCGTATTGATATTTTTAGTAACTTTTTTGAAATGGGAGGCCATTCCATCATGGCGATAAACGTGATGACACAAATTGAGAAAAAGACGGGTGTACGAATTCCTCTTTCTGCATTATTTCAACATTCAACCGTTGAAAAATTTGCCAAATTATTAAATTTAGAAAACAATATTTCATCAGACCATTTAGTACCTATTAAACCCTATGGAAGCAAAACTCCTTTATTTATGGTTCACGGAGCGGGACTTAATGTATTAAATTTTGCACACGTGATCAATCACTTCGATGAAGATCAACCCCTTTATGGTTTTCAAGGACTTGGGCCTAATGGTTTTGATAATTGGTTTGACTCCATCGAAGCGATGGCGGCTTGTTATATAGATTCGATGGTGAAAATAAATCCAAAGGGTCCTTACGCTATTGCCGGATTTTCTTTTGGTGGCATCGTTGCTTTTGAAATGGCGCGGCAATTAAAGGAACAAGGTAAAACAGTAAGTACTATTGCTTTATTGGACACCTATGCAGATGCCTCTTACCACTATGCCTCTTATAGACAAAAAAAACTAATAAGATTTTACGCTCGTACCTACAAAAGGCTGGATTATTTAAAGGAAATGCTCACGAGCTGGAAGTCATTAAAATTGCGCGTTGGTTCGAAAAAAGAATATCTACTAAAAAAATATTTTGGTACGAACAATACAATGACTGAACAAGAATTAGTAGCATTTGAAAAATTTAAAGAAGCATCCCGTATGGTCAACAAACTTATTGACCGTTACCACCTAAAACCACAAGATTTGGAGGTGGATTTGTTTCGCGCGGAAGATGATAACAACTACAAGTTAGACCCTATCCACTTAGGATGGAAGAAAGTAGCTTTAAAAGGAGTTAATATTCATAACATAACAGGTAATCATCTTAGCATTGTAGCTCCTCCAAACGACAAAATTTTAGCACGAATGCTTCAAGAAATTTTAGATGAAAGACATGCCAATCGCTAAACCTTTTATTTCAATTTCACCAGTAAAGTGCGATCTACTCGCGCCAAGTATAGGCTATTCTTTGCGTCCTAATGAAGTGATTATTTATACTATTTATTTACCCGATTTCGTCAGCTTACAAGCTGATTTAGCTCAATTCCTAAATTCTGATGAGTGTAACAGAGCCGAGCGCTTTCACAAGGAAATAGACCGCAACCGATTCATTGTACGCAGGGCGATTTTAAAATTTATTTTAGCGGCTTATACTCAAATGGACGTACAAAATATTCACTTTGATTATCATTCGAATAAAAAGCCCTATTTAACCTCTCACGCTGGGTTGCATTTCAATAGCTCGCATTCAGAAGACTTTGCCGTTATTGCCATTTCAAGTGACATGGTGGGTATAGATATTGAATCTATTTCAGGAAATTTTGACTTTACAAACCTTCTTCCTGAAATTTTTGATCATTCTGAAATTCTCGCCATTCAAAATGCGGATAATCAAAGAAGGCTTTTTTACACCTTTTGGACACGCAAAGAAGCTTTTGTGAAGGCATTGGGAAAAGGAATTGACGATGATTTTAAAACGATTCCATGCTTAGATGGACAACATAACATAGATTCTTGCTTATTACAAACTAATAAAAATTGGCAAGTCTATAATTTTGAACTTGCCCCTAATTATTTGGTTGCAATAGCTTTTGAGAGTTTATCTTCCTTTTCTAAAAATCTAATACTGTATTCTGTACCAAATACGATGAAAGAACTACTGAAAATGACGGCAATACAACACGATTAATTTTCTAAAAAATGCAATTCTGTATTTGGAACGTGCACCAATTTACAATCTTTTTTTCCGCTATTTATCAACGCAATCCACCTTTGAAAATTTGTATTTTACATTCTCAAAATCAATGGGTTTGCCTTTTACAAAATAGGAAGCTCCCATAGTAGTTTCTATTTCCCCATTGCCTAAAATGAGCTGATTTCCTCGTTTTAGAAATGCCATCGGATTTTTGAACGTTGTTTTTTCATTGGCACCCTGAATGAAGGTATAAGCCACAAATAAGGTGTCGCCACGGAATTCCCCAGCGATTTTTCCAAGTTTTACTGGCATATCAAATAATTTCATTTCCATATTGCCAGATATTTTTTCGCCTTTTAAGGTGTTGATTTTTAAATCAATTGTATCTTTTTCATAAAGTGCCTTATAACATTGTACACTTACGGGTTTGTCCACTACAGCTTGGGTAGCCTCAGCGGCTTTTTGATTTTTATTACAGCTTTCGAATCCAATGCAGACTAAGAGCAAACAAAAGAGGCCTAGATTTTTCATAGAATTATTATTTAGTTACTAATTGTGTGATATTCATTGCTAATTTACATATAAATAGTGTTTAGTAAAAGCATTTTTGTTCTTTTATTTTAATGCAATTATCGCCAAATAATAGTTGTATTAGAATGCAACTCTGGGAATCAACCTGTTACTGCAGCTCAAAATAATTAGTATATTATTAACGCTCTACCCCTTTTCCTAAATGTATATTTGCCAAAAAAATGACCCCATGAACAAAACACTTATTCCTCTTGTCTTTTTACTGACTCTGATTCTTTTACCCTCAAAAACCTTGGCTTGGGGCAAACAAGGTCACGCTTTAGTGGCGGAAGTTGCTTTTAAATATATGGACCGAAAAACAAAAAATATAGTTCTTGAATATCTCGACGGTATGACTATCGAAGATGCGGCGAACTGGATGGACGACGTAAAAAAAGATCATTCCTATGATTATATGAGCGCCTACCATTACGTCAATTTTGACTTAGGTGCTTCTGTCGAAGAAAAAGAAGGTGCCAATATCATTTATCAATTAGATACTACCATAAAAGAATTACAAAACAAAAACAATCTGTCTAAAGCAGCAATCAACACCAAAATTAAAATCCTGTTTCATTTAATGGGAGATTTACACCAACCTTTACACGTAGGTTATGGAAACGACAAAGGAGGCAATACGATGCAAATCAACTACAATTTCAAAGGCACTAACCTGCACTCCTTATGGGATTTCGGTATTATTGAATCCAAAAAAATTAGCCTTCATAATTGTCTAAAAGCTAGGAAATACTCCAAAAATGAAATTAAAACTCTTCAGCAAATTAATGTTGTGAATTGGGCCAAAGATTCGAGAAGCTATTTAACCGCCATTTATAATACAGGAGGAAACAAGATTACTGAGGAATATGTAGATTCTACTGTTCCAGTTATTGAAAATCAGATCCTCAAAGCTGGAATCCGTTTGGCAGGTGTATTAAATGAAGTTTTTAAAAATTAGAACCTATTAATTTAATCTTTAATTGTGTTTACTCTTCGCAAATGAATTTTCCGGTTACAGGAAAACTGCTTCCTGAGCCCTCTATTAGGCTTGAAAGTTCCTTCACCGCGATAGTGAAACTAATCTCGTTTCCTTTTTTTGTAAAAGTACCCGCTGTAGCCACATAAGTCAAAGAGGCATTGAGGTCTTGAATCGATATGCCAAAACAACTACTGCATTCGTTAGTAAAAAAGTCGGCATTTACTGATGTGGTTCCATCGGGAGGGACATTGTTAAAAAGTACCATTACCGTTTCATCATCTGCTGCGAGCATCGCGACACCACTATCAGGACAAGATCCACTTGCTGCTAAATTGTTTCCATTGAAACTGATAAAATCATTAAATTCAGACCCTGCTGTTGGATTGTTTTGCAGTGGTTCCTGAGTTTCATTAAATATTTCTTTTAAGGAATTAACTGCTCCAGAATTGCAAGCCCAAACCAAGTTATCCGCAGGAATTCCATTGCTTCGTTTTAGACAATTTTTTGTGGCTATGACATCGGCTTCTTCTTTCGTTGCAGCTAAACCCCATCCGTATGCTGTACCTATAGTTCCTTCAGTAGTTCTGTAGGCAGCACAACCTCTTCCCGACCATTCTAAAACAACCGTCCCTTTGCCTCCGCGATTATTGCACTCATTAATGGCTTTTTGCTCGGCATCGACGAGAGAATTTTGATCGTATGCCCATCCATAATAGAAACCATTGTTTCGGTCGATGGCTAATGCTCCAAATTTTGTAGGTTGCTTTTCGGAAACTTTCAGACTACTACAACCTACTGTTGCCGAAAAAAGCAATGTAGCTATAATAGCAGCTTTTATAAAAGGTTGAATTAATTGCATATCATCTAATTAAAGTCCGTACTATTTTTATTGTTTTGTTTTTAAATTACTCTTAATGCTAAAAAGTATCCTTTCCTTTAAAACTAAAAGAACTGGATTGTATTGTACAAAGAAAAGGATAAATGTAGTATTTTAAGTAATATTA
>JAAFGY010000195.1 GCA_010365135.1 Flavobacterium sp. | reverse complement strand
GGGGTTCTATTTTAAAAAACTACGATTTCATTACCTAAACTCAATGAAATGGTCGGATTTAATATGCTCCAATTTTATTTAGGACAGGATTGATATCAAACAATAATGCTAGCATATTTTCATCACCGCCTTTAATATCTGGAGAGTAGTTGAGCAATATCATTTTTGCTATTTTTATAGCTTCGTTATAAGCTGCTGTTTTTCTATTTGATATTAATTTGTCAAAATGAGCTTTTTTGATTTCAACTTCTTTTATTTCTGGAAAATCTAATAGTAATCTGTTGATAGTATCGATTAAAAAACTGTTGTTTGAAATTGTTTTTAAGACTTTCAGCGCTTTGTAAAGAATTTGATTAGCAATATGGTCGTAATCATATACTTGATGGGTTGTGAAAAATCGTTCCTGTCTAATTAGGTTTTGCTCAATGTTTTTAGCAAAATTTAATCTGCCTTTAAGCGCCAAGACATTATCATTTTTGTAATTGTATTTTTTGATTAACCCCTTTTGAAGTAATTGTTTGACTTCGCTTAAATACAATTCAAAGTACAAATCTAAAAGAGAATGGTTTCTTTTTCTTAATGAAGCTTCAGAAACGGCATTTACTTTTATTTTTTTGCATTGGGCGAGCATTTTTAGCAATACTTTGTGCCAAATATCTTTTTCACTATCTGACGCTGTATTGAGTTTATCTGCTTTTGGTAAAATTTCTATGGTTGTTCCTCCAATTTGTATTACACCTACAAAGTTTTTGAATTTAACCCCATGACGAATGGCTTCAAAATAAATGTTTTTATTCGAATCGTTGTATTGCCATAGTTTATCAATGATTTTATCTCCCAATTCTTCGCCTTTAGAACAAAGTGATTTGGAAGTTAATTTATCGTGTTCAAATACCTGTATTAATCTACTCATAGATTATATTTTAGTGAAATCCCATTGATCTTCTGGTCTTATTCTGAAAACTGCTTTCTCTTTCAAATCAGATTTTACATCATTATCATAATCTTCGAATGCTGCAAACTCAAAACTATGGTTTACTTTTTCTACGAATGAGACACCAATTACTAATCCTATTTTACCATAATCTCCAAAGAAATATTCTTCTAACAATGGAATTATTTCATTCTTAAAAGCAAATTTTAATTTTTCTATAGAATTCACTTTTAAGAAATAGGAATGACCAATTTTATGGTCTTTATCTATTAATTTTTCAATTCTTGCATTAATTGTATTTAACAAAATCTCTAAATCAATTCCGTTTACTATTCCTTTTTCTTTTCCAGAAACGCCTTCCGTTTTTAGTATTTCTGATTTTGGAGGGAACTCTTTAAAACTAAATCTTCTTCTTAATGCAGTATCCAAAGCTTCAATACTTCTATCAGCAGTATTCATTGTTCCTATGATATAAACATTTTCAGGAACTTTAAAAGGAATTTTAGAATACGGAAGTATTACTTCTAATTCTTCGTCTTTGCCTGCTCTCTTATCTTTTTCAATTAACGTAATTAACTCCCCAAAAATGGAGGAGACATTACCACGATTAATTTCATCAATTATTAAAACATAATTTTTTTCTTCTTTTATTGGTGCAAATGTTTCTTGTCCGTTACTGATAAAGAAATCTTGTTTTAAAGCACTCTCGTCTATTTTATACATTGTTTTTTGAGATAATCCTCTATCATAAATTTCCTCAATGGGAATGAGTTCATCTACAAAAATCCATTCTACTTTTCTGAAATGATTGTATCTAATAGGAGATTCAGCTTCATATTCATAATCACCAACCACTTTGCCAAGTGCTCTAACATATTTATTACCATTGCTAATAATCACATAATTTCCTTTTTTAAGGTAATGTATGAAAAAGTTCATTTGTTGCGCAGCAGTCACTTCCAATTTTAAATCATCACACTTTTCTTTTATCTCCGATTCTGATAAACCTGTGAAATCATTTTCTTGTCCAAAACCTATCGAAATATAATTATTGTCTCTGCAATACTCGTAAATGGGTTTGTCAGTTGGATCTTGATAATTGCCTAATGACAACTTATAAAATGAGGCTTTTTTGAATTGTTCCTCATTCCAAGAAATTTTGCCTTCGCTTTTTACTTTTACAGTACTATTGAAACTATCTGCTAATAGGCAAATGCGTTTGAAAATACCATCCTCAATATCGTAATAGACCTGCTTGTTTTCTGTAGCCTTAGGTTTTATTCCTTCTACAAAGTCTTCGTAACTAAACGATTGATGAAACGTACAAAAAGCAATTTGGCCTTTGTTTTCTTCCGAGTTTTTTATTAAAAGTTCTTTAAACCGCTCGGTTAGCTTTTTACGATCATTTTTATTCGTTTGGTAAAATGCTGGATCAACTATTTTTAAGGCTTCGTTAATACTGTTGAACGTTTTACCAGTTCCTGGAGGACCGTAAAGGATTTGATTGACTGCAATATCGTTGCTCATAACTTCTTTGTGTTTTGTTGTGCCTTTTGAATTTGTAACATCAATAAACCAATTTTTTAATCTTATTATTTCATCCTTTTGTTCAGGATTTAATTCTAGTGCTTCATCAAGAATTTTAATTATTGTTTCATTTTTATTTAAATAATTAAACCCTATTTGACCTATTCGCTTGCCTTCCTCAAAATAGCCTTTTTCTAATACATTTTCTATCTTATTATTTAATACAAAACTCAATGATTGCGAACCGCATAAATTCATTGTATGACCATTTCTTTCTGTTTCATTCAAGGAGGCATCACCATAAAAACCAACAATTTTTCCATCTGAATAGAAAACAAAAATACTCGTGTTTTGAATTTTTGGTTGGTGAGTAAACTTGGCATATCCAAATATGTTTTTATCTGTATTACCTTCTGCATCAATTGCAAAGTTCCAACTTTCACTAGGAATACCACCATTTCTAACCCATTGATGGTTGCTTTTATCCTTACTTTCTTCTTTCCAATCTTTACTGTTCCAACTAATATTGACTAATAGTTTGTTCATATTTGAATCAATTGTTTTATTTCTAATTTCGTTAATTCTTGCAATTATAGTTTCAAATTTCTGATTCTCTATTATCAAATCGGGTTGATTTTCTTCATTAACCAATTGTACTAGTTCAGGATAAAATAGGTCTAAAAACTTATATACAGTTTCAAATGAATCATCAGTTTCTCCAAGTTGTTTTACAAACTTTTCATCACCACTTTCATTAAAACCCGAAAAATGATTTCTAATCTTATCATAAAAGGCAAGTAGCATTTTATCTGATTCTCCCTTGTAAACTAGTTCAAGATAATATCCAAAAGTGTTGTTTTCTTTAGGCCAAAATACCAACCCCAAACTTCGTGTTTTATTGACGCCACCACTTCGATCTATTAATCCAACAAATGCATAACTATCGTTACCCTGAAACCAAAAACCGTCTTCCAATCGTCCTTTACTATTGCGCTGTCTAGGTATAAATTTGAAATTAGGATTCCGTTTTCTATACTCAAATAAATGAGTTAATATTGTTTCGTGAAATGTCATCTATTGCTCTAATTTTTTAGTAATCCTAATTGCTTTTCTTTTTACATCCAAATTAAAGGAGGCTTGATTTTTTATCCAATAAAGTGATGGAACTTCTTCTTGTGGAGCAAAATAAAAAGTTGTAAACGCATTACAAGATGTTGCTCTTTTCATATTGAAATAAGTACTCACTACATTTCCAAATAGTTCACTTAGTGAATTACCCTCAACAATTTCAAATGGAAACCCTAAATTTCCTTCAACCAAATGGGTTGCTTTGCAAACACAGTCACATAAGTTCCATTTATCTCCCGTTTTCGATTTTACATACAAATCCTCTTCTATAATCGCTTGAAACAAATACTCTTGTTCTTTATCTTCTTCCGTTATTTTCCCCAAACCAATTCTAAAATAGAATACAGCTTTGGCTTCACTTACCTTTTCAAGGCTAAACTTTGTGAACTTTTTTTGCAGTTTTTCTTTTTTTAATTCAGAATTTAAAGGCGTTTTATTTTGATTGAGAAAATCTTCTAATAAGAAGTTATCATTATCCCCTTGAATGGCAAAAGTTGCATTTGGTTTTAAATGCAACACTTTACCCGATTGCTTATCAATAAACTGATTGTTTTTAAAAAGCACTTCAAAATTTTTCATCTGTTATTTTTTTAATTTCTTGATATCCGCTTCAATTTCTTTCAAGCTCTGTTCTCTTTCAATACTTGCTTGCACTTGTTTGTATTTCGTAAATTCTTGTTCTGATTTGTCTAATGCCATTTGATGCGAAATAGTGCCTGCGTGGGTTAAAATTTCTCGTCCATTGAGTTGCAACAAACTGTCTAAACGGGCAATCCAATCTTTCATGTACATTGGCGTTTGCTGTTGTGCCATAGTCTCCGCAAAAGCTAAATATTGTTCTACTAAAAGACCCAATAACTTCATTTCGTCTTCGTTGAGGTAGTTTTTGGCAATACTTACTTCTTGTTTTTGAACCGATTTCGCCTCTTTTTTATCATACGATACCATTCCCAATAAAGGCAAATTGGCATCTACTCGGCGATGGACTAATTCGGCAGCCGTATTTTGAGAAAGTGCCCAAAGCAATTTGTTCTGTACTATTTTAAAAAAGGCTATTGTTTTTTCGTCTTTGGGATTGTAATCGATGCTGGTGGTGTAAATGTCTTTTATTTTTTGGTAAAAGAATTTTTCGGATAGTCGTATTTCACGAATGCGGTTTTGCAATTCGTTGAAATAATTCATTGAAGTTCCCGATTTAAAACGGTCATCGTTTAGGGCAAACCCTTTGATAATATATTCTTTAAGGCGTTGCGTTGCCCAAATGCGAAATTGTGTTCCTTGTAGCGATTTTACTCGATAACCTATAGATATTACTACATCTAAATTGTAATAATTAGGCGCTTTTTGCTGAAATTCGGAAATTCCGAATTTGTGCATACAGGCTGCTTCTTGAAGTTCTTTTTCTTCAAAAATATTTTTAATATGCTCATTGATGGTTGACTTCGCTTTGCCAAACAACAATGCCATTTGGTCTTGGGTAAGCCAAACAGTTTCTTCCTCCAGACGAACATCTACTTTGACATTCCCTTCTTGGTTTTGATAAATAAGTATTTCGCCTGTGTTCATAATTATAGTCATTCTGGATATTAATCGTCCCCAAACACACTATCATAAGACATCGAATCTTCATCAAAATCAGCATCATGTCTATCGGGGAACATGCTGTCTAGCTCATCCTCTTCATTATAAGAGTTGTTTTCTTTTTTTAATTTTTTGATTTTCTTAGCTAATTTTTCAGATTCCTCTAATTCCTTTTCTGCAAGACCTGTTTTTTCAGAATCTGTTTTAAAAATATGACTTTGTAACCTATCAATATGTCGTTCAACATCTTCTTCTATTTCATAGAGTTTATCTTCATAATCCTCCTCTTGATTTTCAATTAACTCTTTTATTTCTTCGAATTTTTGTTTTAGATTTTCTATCATTTTTTAGAGTAATTTAAGTTTGTTTTATTAAATTTCGTTATTAATACCCCCATTCTGTATGACTCACGGGCAGTCTATTCAATTCTTCTTTTATAGCTACCCAGTTGGGTAAAAAACGATTCATTAAAGCCACAAATCGACTGTTGTGATTGCGCTCCAACAGATGGGTCATTTCATGTACAATGATATATTCCAAACACGTTGCCGGCTTTTTTGCTAGTTCTAAATTTAGCCAAATGCGTTGTGCTCCGATGTTGCAAGTGCCCCATTTGGTTTTCATTTTCTTGATGCCAAAATTAGTTCCTTTTACTCCCAGAATTGGCTCCCATTTTGAAATGTATTTTGGGACTAATTCTTTGAGTTGTGCTCTATACCATTCTTCAATGATTTCTTTCCTTTTTGCCGTATCGGTTTGCGGTCTGATAGAAAGTTCTATGGAATTGTGGTTTAGTTTTACGGATGGAACAGCATTGTGTTCCATCACTTTCATCAAATATCTTTTGCCTAAATAATAATGACTTTCTTTGGTCAGGTATTCTCGAGGAGCTTCCCGTTTTTGTGCTTTTATTTTGGCTTGCTGTTTTCGAATCCAACTTAACTTTGAAATGGCATAAATACGTATGGTGTCCAATTCCATTCTGTCAGGTGCAGCAATTTTTACCTGGCCAAATGGTGGATACACGCTCAAATGGACATTTTTTATATCCTTTAGAGTCACTTCAATAATAATATCACCCAAATGTATTTCTTGCATTCAATATTCCTTTTGATTGACAATAATTTGAAAAACACGCTCCACTTCTTCATCATTATTTAAAAGTC
>JAAFGY010000194.1 GCA_010365135.1 Flavobacterium sp. | reverse complement strand
TGAATAATCCCGCCAATAAAAACCAACGATTGCTGTTGAAAAAAGTTTCTTTTCGCAATAATATAATATAGGCCAAATAGAACATTCCAATAAGTCCACTGGATTTGATGAGATAAACGAATAGTGTTTCCATACTATTATTTTTTTTCGATCATAGCTAAAATCTCGCGTAATTCTGCGGCTGAAATCTTTTCTTCTTTGGCAAAAAAGGAAACCATATTTTTATAAGAACTGTCAAAATAAGTATCAATTGCCGTGTTCATAAACCGCTTTCTGTAGTCTTCCTTTTTGACAATCGGAAAGTATTGGTGGGTATTTCCAAAAGCATTGTGTGCCACAAAACCTTTTTCTTCAAGGTTTCTGATAATGGTCGAAAGCGTATTATAATGTGGCTGTTCTTCAGTGATTTCAGCAAGAACTTCTTTTACAAAAGCCTTTTTTAGCTTCCATAAAATTTGCATAATTTCCTCTTCTTTGTTGGTCAGTTTTTGCATGGTTGTATCTCTTTTGTCTTTATTAAAACAAACTTACAACTATATTTTTAGTTGTGTAACTATTTTTATAGTTATTTAACTAAATTTTAAGTTTTGAATAAAATTTATGGCGATATTCTTTTTCTACAAGCAACATTCGGCTCCAAAATATAAACATTGTAGCTTTCTAACTTTTAAACTATTTTTGCTAAAATTTATTAGATGAAAACGATTATAGCTTTATTCTTTTTAATACTATTCAATTTTGTTTTTGCCCAAGAAAGATTTAGAGCAGCCTGCAAAGCTGGAGTTAAGAAATTTTACGATTAATGCAATTCTTCAATTTACATACACACACATTCTCGAATCAACCCGATGTATTGGAATTGGTCAATCAATATCCACATGAATTCGAGGCCTCAATTCCGTTTTATTCAATCGGAATTCATCCGTTATTTGTTGATAATATCCAATTGGAAAATGATTTTCAAATTGTAAATGAAAAATTAGCTTTGCCCGAATGTTTGGCACTTGGTGAATGCGGATTAGATAAACGCAGCGAAACTTCGTTTGATTTACAATGTTCAATTTTCGAAAAACAATTGGTTTTGGCCGAAAAACACCATAAACCAGTGGTGATTCATATTGTTGGTGGTTTTCAGGAACTCATCGAAATCAAAAAAAGATTGAAGATAAGTGTTCCAATGATTGTTCACGGATATTCAAAAAAAGTGGAACTGGCCAAGCAATTAATCGACAATGGATTTTATGTTTCGTTTGGAAGGAATTTATTGCGAAACCCAGAATTGGAATCGGTTTTCAAAAGCATTCCAAACGATAGATTCTTTTTGGAAACGGATACAATTGACGAAGGAATTCAAGAAGTGTATGCCTTGGCAGCCAAATATAAAGGATTGAAATTAGGAGAATTACAGGAAATTGTGAATAAAAATTATAAAACGGTTTTTGATTTAAGATTGTTGATTAACGATTTTTGATTTCCGAAGTTTGGGAACATTAAAGCAAAAAATAATGAAAGAATGGACGGAAAGAGCCGAGCTCTTATTTAAAGCAGAAGGATTGGAAAAATTGCAACACGCCAATGTTTTGGTTGTAGGTTTGGGTGGCGTTGGTTCTTTTGCTGCCGAATTTTTGGCAAGAGCGGGAGTTGGAAAAATGACTATTGTAGATGGAGATATTGTGGATATTACCAACATTAATAGACAATTACCCGCTTTACATTCAACGGTTGGGCAACCAAAGGTAGCTATTGTTGGTGATAGATTAATGGACATTAATCCAGAACTGAAATTGACACGAATTAAAGAATTTTTATCGCCAGAGAGGGCTTTCGAAATTGTCACCGACGAATACGATTACGTCTTGGATTGCATTGATAGCATAACGCCAAAACTGAATTTGATTATTGGTGCAAAGCGAAAAAGAGTAAAAATAATTTCCTCGATGGGAGCAGGAGGAAAGATGGAAGCTTCGAAAGTCAAAGTTGCCGATATCACGAATACGGTAAATTGTTTTTTGGCAAAAACAATTCGCCGCCGACTAAAAGAGTTTAAAATTGACAAATTGAAAGTCGTTTTTTCGTCAGAAATTCAAGATGATTCCAGTTTAAAAATGACTGATGGTGCTAATTTCAAGAAATCTTTTTACGGAACTAACAGTTATATGCCCGGGTTATTTGGTTTATACGCCGCCGAGACTGTGATTCGATATTTACTGAAAAAGTAGTGATCAGTGATCAGTGATCAGTAAGCGAAGTTTCAAAAAGCAGTATTCATTGAAAAAATTAACCTCAAAAAAACAGTTTTATGAGATTCCAAGACTTACTATCCTATAAGAAATCATTTTCAGTAGCAATGAGAATTTTCGAAATAACAAAATCATTCCCCAAAGAAGAGATGTATTCTTTGACTGACCAAATTAGGCGTTCTTCAAGAAGTGTTCCTGCCAATATTGCGGAAGCCTATAGAAAACGAGTTTATCCGAAAAGTTTTCATAGTAAATTAACAGATTCTGATGCTGAAAATTCAGAAACTCAAGTGTGGCTTGAGTTTTCATTCAAATGCAATTATATAAATGAAGCTGTTTACAATGAATTATTGAATGAAAGCAACGAAGTGGGAAAATTAATTAATTATATGATTCTGAATCCTCAAAAATTTGGAGTAATAATGTAGGAAAGTATTCGATGTTCACTTTACCACTGACCACTGACCACTGACCACTGAATACTAAAAAATGAACTACCTAAAATTAATCCGCTACCAAAACCTGATAATGCTGGCATTGATGCAACTTATTTTCAGGTACGGTTTTCTGGAACTGCAAAATATTCCTTTGGCTTTGGCCGATTGGCAATATATTTTGTTGATTGTGGCAACAGTTTTTATTGCAGCTGGCGGTTACATCATCAATAATATTTTTGATGTGGAAACCGACACGGCAAACAAACCGAAAAATGTGATTGTTGGTCAATATATTTCCGAAACCAAAGCGTATAATCTCTACACTGGTTTTACCATTATTGGCGTGGCGTTGGGGTTTTATCTATCGAATGTAATCTCCAAACCGAGTTTTGCGTCCCTTTTTATCGTCATTGCGGCGACGCTTTATTTTTATGCCACAAGCTTGAAACAAAGTTTGTTGATTGGCAATCTTATTGTGGCTCTATTGCTTTCGTTTAGTGTGATTATTATTGGGATTTTCGATTTATTTCCTTTAACTAATCAAGAAAATAGGCCCGTATTGGGATTGCTTTTCGGCATTCTTTTGGACTACGCAATTTTTGCATTCATCATTAATTTTATTCGAGAAATTGTCAAAGATTTACAAGACGTGAATGGAGATTCAAATCAAGGAATGAATACTTTACCAATTGTTTTGGGTGTTATAAAAACGACTAAATTAGTTTTTGTATTGAGTTTTATTCCCGTAATTTTAACCCTGAATTACATCTATTCGAATTTGTTTGCCTCAGGATTACTTTACGGAACGTTGTACGGATTGGTTTTTATATTGGCACCTTTGCTTTATTTTACAATAAAAATTTGGTCCGCCAAAACAACACAAGATTTTCACCATTTAAGTACCGTTTTAAAATGGATTCTATTTTTCGGGATACTTTCGATAGTGGTTATCAGCCTAAACATTAAATACAATGCTTAAAAATAAATTACAAAAATACAAACTGATTTTGGCTTCGGGTTCGCCAAGACGACAGCAATTTTTCAAGGATTTAGACCTTGATTTTGAAATTCGTTTGAAAGAAATTGAAGAAATTTTTCCACCAGAATTAAAAGCTGAAGAAATAACGAATTATTTAGCAGAACTCAAAGCCAGCGCATTTGAAGGCGAGTTGCAAAATAACGAAATCTTGATTACCAGCGACACCATCGTTTGGCACAATAACAAAGCTTTGGGTAAACCAAAAGACGCACAAGACGCTTTTGCTATTCTAAAATCATTATCGAATGCGACTCATGAAGTAATCACGTCGGTTTGTTTTAAAACCAATGTCAATTCAACTTTAATGTATGAAGTGACCAAAGTTACTTTTAATGAACTGAGCGATGAAGCCATCAAATATTACATCGAAAATTACAAACCATTTGACAAAGCGGGAGCTTATGGAATTCAGGAATGGATTGGTTTTGTGGGTGTTTCAAAAATTGATGGATCGTATGCCAATGTAATGGGAATGCCTACGGATAAAGTTTATGAATATTTGAGTAATTTAGCATAAATATTTGCATCCAATGTAGAATTTGAATGTGGCAATTATATAAAAAAAATATCAAACTGTATAATGATTTGTATTCAGAGAACTATCATTTTTGTAGATTAATGATTTTAAGGTTATTAAATATTTTACTGTTAATTTGACATCAAAAACTATGGACACCACCCTCAAATTTCCTTTTTATATCAGACTTTCTTTTATGTTGATTTGTTTAATTGGCATTACCTATATTCTCTATATGGGAAATAGTATTCTGGTTCCTATTTTAATGGGTTTTTTGATTGCCGTTTTGCTATTGCCCATTGTGCATTTTTTAAACTCTAAATTACGGTTTCCAAATGTTTTGTCATCATCGATAGCAGTACTCCTTTTTGTGTCCCTAATTATCGGGATTTTGATTTTTTTATCGTATGAAATTAGTGATATAGCCGATGATTTTGCAGCGATAAAAAATAACATTAATCTTTTCATCGTGGACATTCAAAAATATATTAAAGCAAATTTTCATATAAGTATGTGGGAGCAAAGAAAATATATTGAAGATGTAACACAGGATTCTGTTAAAAAAGGAAAAGAAACCATTGGTACAGCTTTAATATCGGTTACAGACACTCTTTTAGATTTGACTTTAATACCTATTTATACTTTTCTAATTCTTTTATATAGAACCCATTTTATATTGTTCCTCGCAAAATTATTCAAAAAAGAATATCACGCTAATCTACAGGAAATCTTAACACAAATAAAAGCATCCGTTCGAAGTTATCTTTCGGGTTTAATTCTAGAAATGATTGCAGTTTCAGCATTAACAAGCCTTGGTCTTTATTTTATTGGTGTCAAATATGCTATTTTATTAGGCGTTATTACAGGAATTTTAAATCTTGTACCCTATGTTGGGATTCTAGTTGCGGGAGTTTTGACCATGTTAGCTTCTTTGACGGGTACACCGGAATTATCTATGATTATTGGAGTAATAGTGGTAAATATAGTTGTGCAAATCATTGATAATAATGTTCTTGTTCCTTTGATTATTAATACAAAAGTGCAGATAAATGCTCTTGTTTCGATTGTGGGAATTATTGTTGGAGGCCAACTAGGAGGAATTGCGGGAATGTTTTTGGCCATTCCACTATTGGCTATTCTAAAAATAGTTTTCGATAGAATAGAAGCTGCCGAGCCTTGGGGCTATTTAATGGGTGATAATATGCCAAAAGCTTTCGTTTGGAGATTCAAAAAAAAACCTTCTAAAGTAATTCAGGATGAAAAAAAATAAATTACTTGGTTAAGTCTAGATTTAAAGAGAGTTTCTGTTTTGGAAGCTCTTTTTTTTGTTAATTAATGACGAGAAATTATTAATATTCAGCTCTTTCTAATTAATTGATTTTATAGTCGTTATGGTCAAATATAATTTGTTATTACTAAAAACTGCTTGATTTTGTTGGTGTTTCAAGGTTTTTAACTAGTTGTTCCATTTCATCAGATAGTGTGTTTTATTAGTTTGGCACAGTTATTGAAATTTCTACATCAACAAACAGTTTTAAGAATTACTACCCTAAATCTATCTAGTATGAACAAATTACAAATTACTTTAGCAGCGTCTATATTAATGTTTACATTACAAGCTAGCGCACAAATTTCGGTTAGTTTAAATTTAGGTTCAAGACCTCAATACCACGATCGATACGAAAACTCAGTAAGCTATTATTATCTTCCGGAAATCGAAGCTTATTATGATGTGAACTCCGCAGTCTATATTTATAACGGTCCGCGAGGTTGGGTTCGAACCACTTATTTGCCAGAATATTGCAGAAATTATGATGTGAATCGTGGTTACAGAGTGGCGGTAAATTACACTGGTAGAAGCCCTTATGTAAATTTCAACAATGATCGACAAAGATACTGTCGCAATACCGACAGAAATTACCGTGAGGAATATTATAACTCAAGAAACCGTCGAAATCAATATGTAGCCGTTTCCCATACTAATCGACATGATAATAGATATAATAACCATCGAAATGAGGACAACCGTTGGAATAATAACAAGTCACAACATGAAAGAGGAAGAAATCGCGGACATGGTGATCGCGATTAAATAAAATTGGAGAATTAAAAAAAAAACAGAAAATCTTAGGTTTTC
>JAAFGY010000013.1 GCA_010365135.1 Flavobacterium sp. | reverse complement strand
CACTATAAATATACTGATTTTCAGACTATTAAACTAATTATTTGAAAGTTATTTCTTTCTTTTTTTGTCATTTCTCAACCCTTGATTCGCATGAATATCAATAAATTTACCGCAAATTCGCAAATTATAACGTAATTTTAAAATTTGCGAATTTGCGGTTCATTTTTTTTAGAAGTTATGAAGGATACATAAGCTTTTTATATTCTATTTTTCTGTTGATTATTCTAAAATTTGTTTCAATGGATTTCGTAATTTAGCCGTCTCTATTTTCAGACAAACACACTTACATTATGGACTTGAACTTCAATAAAAACGAAGACCACAATAAACTCCTTCTTTCCGATTTGCGTCATAAATTTGCCAAAGTAAAACTGGGCGGCGGAGAATTGCGCATCAAAAAATTACATTCCGAAGGAAAAATGACCGCTCGGGAACGCATCGATTATTTATTGGATGCCAAAGGAAAATGTATTGAAATCGGTGGATTTGTTGGAGATGGAATGTATGCCGAGCATGGCGGCTGTCCTTCGGGAGGAGTTGTCGTGAAAATTGGCCACATTAAAGGAAAACAATGTATTGTCGTTGCCAATGATGCCACTGTGAAAGCTGGGGCTTGGTTTCCAATCACCGCTAAAAAAAATCTAAGAGCGCAAGAAATTGCGATGGAAAATAGATTGCCCATTATTTATTTAGTTGATTCTGCTGGGGTATTTTTGCCTTTGCAAGACGAAATTTTTCCTGACAAAGAACACTTTGGACGAATATTTAGAAACAATGCCTTGATGAGTAGTATGGGAATTACTCAAATTTCGGCCGTTATGGGAAGTTGTGTTGCTGGTGGCGCTTACCTTCCAATAATGAGCGACGAAGCTTTGATAGTGGACAAAACGGGAAGTATTTTCTTGGCAGGAAGTTATTTGGTCAAAGCAGCTATTGGCGAAAATATTGACAACGAAACCCTTGGCGGAGCAACAACACATTGCGAAATTTCAGGAGTTACAGATTATAAAGCCAAAGATGACAAAGACGCTTTGGACAAAATAAAAAATATTATTGACAAAATTGGAGATTACGACAAAGCTGGTTTTAGCCGAATTAAGCCAGAAAAACCTTCTTTGGAAGAAAAAGATATTTACGGTATTTTGCCCAAGGCTCGAAATGAGCAATACGATATGATGGAAATCATCGACCGATTAGTGGACAATTCCGAGTTTGATGCCTACAAAGACGGTTACGGACAAACCATAATCACAGGCTATGCCCGAATTGACGGCTGGGCTGTGGGAATCGTTGCCAATCAACGAAAAGTAGTAAAAACCAAGACTGGAGAAATGCAATTTGGTGGTGTAATTTATTCGGATTCTGCGGATAAAGCCACTCGTTTTATTGCTAATTGCAACCAGAAAAAAATTCCTTTGGTTTTCTTGCAAGATGTTACCGGATTTATGGTAGGTTCCAAATCAGAACATGGTGGAATTATCAAGGACGGAGCTAAAATGGTGAATGCCGTTTCTAATTCTGTTGTTCCAAAATTCACCATAATCATTGGAAATTCTTATGGCGCAGGAAATTATGCGATGTGCGGGAAAGCGTATGACCCGAGATTAATAGTGGCTTGGCCAAGTGCTGAACTAGCCGTTATGGGAGGAACACAAGCCGCAAAAGTATTAGCACAAATTGAAGCTTCTTCGCTAAAAGCAAAAGGAGAAATCGTAGATGAAGCGAAGGAACAGGAATTATTCGACAAAATAAAAGCGCGTTACGATGCCCAAACTTCGCCTTATTATGCTGCTTCCCGACTTTGGACCGACGCAATCATCGATCCTTTAGAAACTAGAACTTGGATTTCGATGGGAATTGAAGCAGCCAACCACTCTCCTATTGAAAAGAAATTTAATTTGGGCGTGATACAGGTTTAGCTTTTTACTTTTACAAAATTGAATACTTTTTTAGTGCTTATTCTGTTAAAAATTAGTACCTTAGCGTATAACTTTTAAAACTAATGTATTATGAATAACGTAAAAAGTTTAAATAAATGGGCCAATGCGCACACTTATTTTCCAGTAGATTTGGTACGAATGGCTCTTGGAGTTTTCTTGTTCTGGAAAGGGGTTACTTTTATTACTAACATTCAATATTTAGTTGATTTAATATCTCCAATTGACAAAATTGATGGCGGAATGTCGGGTATGCTTATCGTTCATTATATTGCTTCGGCACATTTTCTAGGAGGTATCTTGATTTTTTTCGGCTTGCTCACAAGATGGGCAATTATAGCACAATTACCAATATTAATTGGAGCCGTCATCATCAACTTTATGGGAGAAATGCATACGCAAAACTTATTTTTATCACTCCTTACTCTCGGAATTTGCATTGCTTTTTTGATTTATGGCAGCGGAAAACATTCGGCAGATTACTATTTTAAAATGCAGGAATAATTTTTGAAACAAAAAAAAGAGAGAATTTAGAAAATCCTCTCTTTTTTTTTGAATTCTATTTTTAAATTAGATACTTTCTTTTCTCATAATTTTACCAGTTGCCGTTTCTTTGAACTTTGGAATGAACACCACTTCTTTTGGTTTTTCGAATTTTTCTAGCACATTAAAGACCGATTCGTCAATAAAGATGGGCTCTCCTTCGACATAAAGTATTACTTTTTCGCCAAGAGTTTCGTCGGGTTGACCATAAACAAAATAACGTCTTGGAATCAGTGTCGAAAGTTTATCCTCGATTTGCTCGGGCATCAATTTAATTCCTCCGCTATTGATTACGTTATCAAATCGACCTTCCCAAATAAATTGCGTATCCGAAATAAGTTTCACAATATCATTCGTTACAATTGGATCAGTACTGATATTTTTAGCTGTAATCACTAAACATTGTCGATCATCTTGAGAAACGGTTACGTTTGGCAAAACGGTAAATGCATCCGCTCCGATCCTTTTTGCAGCGATATGAGTGATTGTTTCCGTCATACCATACGTTTCATAAATTTCCATTGGCAATTTTACCAATTCTTGCTCTAATGCTTTATGAACGGTAACACCTCCAATAATTAATTTTTTAATTCTTTTCTGTTTCAGTTTCTCCAATGAATTTTTTGCTTGTAAGGGAACCATAGCACAAAAATCAAAACTTTCATCAATTTTTTCCAATGGATTGGAATTGGGCTCGACAAATTTCATATCTAAACCCAATATAAAGGAGCGTACCCACATCATTTTTCCAGCCACATAATTGGTTGGCAAACAATGCAACAAAGTATTTCCGGGTTCTAAACCAAAGAAATCTCCCGTTGCCAAAGCGGAATCTAACATGGCTTGTTTTTCAATTTTAATGACTTTTGGAACTCCTGTTGTTCCAGAAGTACTCAGTTCAATATAGGATTTTTCATCAAACCAATCAAGTAAGAAAGTTCCAATGTGTTGTTCAAAAGGCTTGCCTTCTTTTATAAAACAATAAGCCACATAAAACATTTCCTGACGATTAATGTGAATTCCATTCAATTTAAAACGGTTGTGAATGTTTTTGTATGTTATTTTATGCATTTTGTTGTGTTTGGTTTGAAGTTTTTAAATTTGAAAATTGAATTTTACCAGTAAGTTTTGCTTTCCAATTCGTCCAACTGTATCTTTTTGCAAAGATATATAAGATTATCGGATACACAATTGCAATCGAAACTAACATTTCATTTAAGGTGTCAGTTGTGTTTTCTACGCCCGAATATTTAAAAAGCGCATCGGTATGAATCGCCGAATAATCGGAAGTAATTAATAAAGCCGCCATCAAATTGTTTGCAAGATGAAAACCTAAGGCCAATTCCACACTTTCGTCCATCAAGGTCATAATTCCAAGTAACAACCCGGTTCCAATGTAAAATACCATCACTCCATAACCCATTTGAGCCACTTCGGGATTGGCGCTGTGAAAAAGCCCAAACACTAGTGATGTAAATAGCAAAGGAAACCATCTATTCTTGACGATGATACCAATTTGTTGCAGCAAATAACCTCGGAATAAATATTCTTCGAAACCAATTTGAAAAGGAAATAACAAAATACTAATAAGAAGCAAAATTGAAAATTTTACGGGATTAAAATTACATACAATGTTCGAATGATCCATAAAATAGGTTCCAACAAAAACCAAAATTGTCAACAAAACTACCAATGAAAAGGAAAAGAAAATTCGTTTAAAATCTATTGAATTCCGAGAAGTGGTTAGCGAAAGCACACTTCTTTCGTGCAAATTACGAACTAATAAAAACAACAATCCCAGCAGAAAAATAAAGGGCGACAAATTAATTATTAAAGACCAATTGTTGGGAATTTCACTCATCGATTTATAGACTGCCTCGACTTGTTCTTTCGACATCATAAAATAGGCAACAAAGTTAGCAAGGAATATTCCTGCAGTCAAAAACGTCGTAATTACAACGCGCCACCAAGCGTTATTCCCTTTATATGCTTGTTCTATATACATTTACCAAAATTTAAAAATTTAGAATGAGTCGTTGTTTTTACACTTTTTCTCAGCTCGAAATTAATCTAATTTTGCGTTTTTATCCCTTACTTTGCAAAAAAATTAAAATCCTTTATTTATGATTCAAATTTATCATAATTCACGTTGCGGAAAATCAAGAGAATGTCTTGCTTTTCTTGAAGATTCCGGAAAAGAATTTGAAATTATCAAATATTTAGATGATGTTCCTACTTTTGAAGAATTAAAGTCAATTGTCAAAAAATTGAACATCAAACCCATTGAATTAGTGCGCCAAAAAGAGAAAATTTGGATTGAAAACTTCAAAGATAAAACATTGTCCGATGATGAAATTATTCAAACCATGATTTCGAATCCAATTCTTATCGAGCGACCAATTGTTATCAACGGAGATAAAGCTATTATTGCTAGACCTTTAGAAAAGGCCGCAACTATTCTGTAATGTAATCGATTTCTATTTTAACAAACCTTTATGATTTTGGACTTAAACCAAAGTCTATTTTTGCATTCTTATTGGATAAAAAAATCTTTTTTAATGAAAAAACTCAAAATTTTAATAATTATAGCCTTATTGACTTCAATACATAATTATTCTCAGCAAAGACCACACGTTGCAAAAATCAAAATTACTGGAAACGTAATCGAAAAAGTGAGCAAACAGCCTCTCGAATATGCCACCGTGACTATTGTAAATCCCCAATTTCCAAAAGGAATTTCAGGTGGAGTTACCAATCCAAAAGGAGAATTTGATATCGACATTACGCCTGGAACTTATGATATAAAAATCGAATTTATTTCTTTTAAACCCATCATTATAAAAGATCGTAAACTGGATGAACGAACCAATTTAGGACAAATTGCTTTAGAAGAAGATGCCACACAATTGAACGAAGTTGTGGTTCGTGCCGAAAAATCTTCAGTTGAAATCAAACTGGACAAAAAAGTATACAATGTGGGTCAGGATATGATGGTAAAAGGTGGAACTGTCAGTGATGTTCTGGACAATGTTCCCTCCGTTTCTGTTGATACCGAAGGAAATGTAAGCCTAAGAGGAAGCGATAATATCCGAATTTTAATTGATGGAAGACCTTCTTATGCTGTGAATATTGCAGAAGCTTTAAAACAACTTCCTGCCGATGCCATCGATAAAGTGGAAGTTATTACCAATCCATCGGCGCGTTATGACGCTGAAGGTGGCTCTGGATTAATCAACATCATTCTTAAAAAAGGTAAAAATCAAGGTTTGAACGGCACATTTATAGCCTCAGCAGGTATTCCTGAAACGTATGGTTTAAGTGCAAATATGAATTATAAAACAGAAAAACTAAACTACTTCACCACCTTAGGTTACAATCACAGAACCAATGAAGGTGGCGGGAAAACTAATTCTCAATATTTTAATGATGACGGTTCAATAAAAAACTTTTTAGACGAAGACCGAAACACTAAGAGAACTAGAGATGGTTTTAACGGAAGAGCGGGGATTGAATGGACTGTTGCACCCAATACTTACTGGACAAATGCCATCAATTACCAAAAAGACAATGGTGATAATACTGATTTAATCAATTACAATAATTTTGATGCTGCTCATAATTTCACAGGTTCAACTTACCGTTTGGGCACAGGAGATTCTGGTGGTGAAAATATTGAATATACTTCAAACTTAATCAAAAACTTCGACGATAAAGGGCACAAACTTACCGTTGATGGCTCTATTTCAAGAAATTCAGATGATAGCCAAAGTATCATTACGGGTTCTGACAATTTTAATAACACCTTGAATAATCAGGTTCAAAAGCAAGCACAATTCCAAGCTGATTATGTACTGCCAATAGGAAAAGGAAGTCAGTTTGAAGCCGGATATAAGGGTAATTTTGGTAACTTAAACAATCAATATTATGTTCTTGATGAACAAGGTGTACGAATCGATAATTTATCAAATACATTAGAATACAAAGAAAATATCAACGCACTTTATACTTCATACGGCTTTAAAGTGAATAAATTCTCTTATTTATTTGGGTTGCGTTGGGAAGACACCAATATCGAAGTAAATTTATTAGACAACAATGATTTCAATAGTAAAAAGTACAATAACTTTTTCCCAAGTGCATTTGTAAGTTATGAAATTTCAGATCAAAGCAACATTACTACAAGCTACAGCAAACGTTTGTCAAGACCAAGAGGTCGTTTTATGAACCCTTCGGTAAATTATGCAAGTAATGTTAATATTTTTCAAGGAAATCCTGATTTAGATCCATCTCTAACAAACAAATTTGATTTTGGATATATCAAACGTTGGGAAAAAGTAACATTCAATACCTCAGCTTATTTTGAAGACACCAAAGATGTTTTCAGCTTTGTACGATCTCCTACAGGCGAAGAAGTAAATGGAATTCCCGTGATTTTGAGCCGACCTGTTAACTTAGGAAAAGAACAAAAGTATGGTTTTGAGTTTTCTTTAAATTATAGCCCATTCAAAATATGGAGAATAAACAGTAATTTCAATTTGTACAATGTAAAAACAATTGGTGAAAATAGTTATACAGATACAAATGGTATTCTTGTAGTTCAAAATCTTGATAACCAAGCAAATTCTTGGTCCACAAGAGTTAGTTCAAAATTAACCTTGCCCTACAAAATTGAGTGGCAGCTGAATGCTTCCTACAATGGAGAACAAAAGACCGCACAAGGTAAAAACTTGGGTCAGTTTGGGATGAACACCGCCTTCAGTAAAGATGTGCTAAAAGATAAAGGAACCATAGCCTTCAATATTAGTGATATTTTCAACTCGAGAATTATGAAATCTTATACTTATCTCGAAAACCAAACCTCGTATGGCGAAATGCAGTACCGTAAACGTCAATTCAATTTATCCTTCACTTACCGTTTTAACAAACCAAAAAGTGAAAAAGAAAAAAATCAACAACCTAAAAATGAAGACGGTGGAGGAGAATTTCCTGGATAATAAGTACAAAAAACAAGATTAAATTTACAACCTTTAAATTTTCAGAATAGACCTGTGATAATTATATTTCACAGGTTTTTTATTTAAAATATCATCCTTTAATAGATTGTAGAATTATATGAAACATTATCTTAGCTTCAATTTTATTTAAACACATCAAATTAAAATTATGACCCGTATAATCGTTTTAGGAGCAGGAATGGTAGGCAGTGCAATGGCTGCAGATTTATCAAAAAAGCACAGCGTAACATTGGCCGATTTGAGTCTCGAACGATTAGATTACGTTAAAAATAAACACCAGTCAATCAATGTTTTACAATTAGATGTTTGTGATACAAAAAAACTTCAATCCACTCTTGCAGCTTTTGATTTTGTAGTTTGTGCCGTTCCAGGATTTTTGGGTTTCCAAACCATAAAAACAGTTATTGAAGCTGGGAAAAATGTGGTGGACATTTCGTTTTTTCCTGAAAATGCACTCGAATTAGACGCATTGGCAAAAGCAAAAGGAGTCACAGCTATTGTCGATTGTGGCGTGGCTCCCGGAATGCATAATATTATCTTGGGCTATTATAATGAAAAACTGAAATTGACCGATTTCGAAACCTTAGTGGGTGGTTTACCAAAAGTAAAAAAATGGCCTTTCAATTATAAAGCGCCTTTCTCTCCAATCGATGTAATCGAAGAATATACAAGACCTGCCCGTTATGTCGAAAACGGAAATGTTGTAATCCGAGAAGCATTAACCGACTGCGAATTGGTAGAATTCGATAAAGTGGGAACCTTAGAATCTTTCAATTCAGATGGATTACGCTCGATATTGTTCACGATGCCGCACATCAAAAATATGAAAGAAAAAACATTGCGATATCCCGGACATGTAGAATATGTAAGAGTTTTGAAAGACAGTGGATTCTTTAGCGAAAACAAAATAATAGTCAACGGAACCGAAATTTCACCGCTTGATTTTACCAGCAAAATTCTTTTTAACGAATGGAAATTGGGCGAAACCGAAGCAGAATTAACCGTAATGCGCGTCACTTTGAAAGGAGAAAATCCAGAAGGTCAAACCATAGAAGTAGTCTATAATTTATACGACGAATATTGCGCAGAAACCCAAACTTCGTCAATGGCGCGGACTACAGGATATACGGCAACCGCAGTTTCGAATCTATTTTTGGAAGGATTATTTTTCGAAAAAGGTGTTTTTCCGCCTGAATTAATTGGAAAACATGAAACTTGTTTTAAATATATTTTAAACTATTTGAAAGAGCGAAATGTCATCTATACAAAAACGCAAACTTCACAAAACCGATAAGTTATCTTTCTTTTCAATATCTTTGAAGCCTAATTATTCTCTAATGAAAAACCCACAAATCCTAGTCCTTTTTCTAATTGGTGCACTACTTACCATCATTGGAGTTGGCTTCAAAATCACGAATGAACGAAAAGATTGGACAACCTTCTTTCTAATCATAGGAATGACTTTCGAAGCCGTTGCAGCAATAATGATGTTTATAAAATTGTTAAAGAAAAAGAACAAAAATGATTCATTTCTGGATAGTTGATTTCAATTTATTTTAAATTAAAAAGGGCTACATTCAAATCTAATATCGAATGTAGCCCTTTGCTATTTATGCCTTTTTTTATCGTTGTTGTCTCGCGACTTCGCCGTGATGTGATAAATCCAGTCCAAGTTCTTGATCTTCATCGGTAACTTTTACAGGAATAAATTTATTGATTATTTTGAACAATAATAAGGTAAAAAAGAACGCATAACTGGTTGCGAAAAGAATTGCGGCACATTCTTTAAATAATAACATACCATCACCACCAAAGAATAAACCATTCGAAATAGCTTCATTAATCGTGCTATTGGCAAAGAAACCCAAACAAATAGTTCCAATTATTCCACCCATTCCGTGAATTCCCCATACATCAAGCGCATCATCCCAACCTTTCTTTTCCTTATATTTTACAGCCAAAAAGCAACCACAAGCAGCAATAATCCCTATAATTGCCGAAGAATAAATATCAACATAACCAGCTGCGGGAGTAATTGTAGCCAAACCAGCGACAGCACCAGTCATCAATCCAATAAAAGTAGGTTTCTTATTGCCCGTATTCCATTCTATAAATAACCAAGTAACCGCGGCAAATGACGCAGCAGTATCCGTATTCAAAAAGGAAGAAATAGTAATTGAATTTACCGCCAATTCGCTTCCTGCATTAAATCCGTACCAACCAAACCATAACAAAGCTGTTCCAATGGCTACCAACGGAATATTATTAGGTTCGTGTTTCTTAGTTCGTCTTCCCACAAAATATACCGATGCCAAAGCAGCAAAACCAGCTGTTGCATGAACTGTAATTCCACCTGCAAAGTCAAAAACGCCCCATTGAGCCAGAATTCCTCCTCCCCAAACCATATGTACAAAAGGATAATACACAAAAATTTGCCAGAAAATCAGAAAATAAACATAGGATTTAAACGAAACTCTATTAATAAAAGCGCCTGTAATCAGTGCTGGAGTTATGATGGCAAACATCATTTGATAGGCGATGAAAATATATTCGGGGAAACGTTTGTCAGGGGAATAAAGCGTTGAAGGCGTAATTCCGTGATAAAATGTTTTATCAAAATTTCCTATAATTCCGAAAAAATCAGATCCTGTAGTCATATTGCCACTGAAACAAAGTGAATATCCAAAGGCGAACCAAAGCACAGTTCCTATTCCCATAGAAACAAAACTTTGCATCATAATACTCAAAATATTTTTGTTGCATCCCAATCCTCCATAGAAAAAAGCGAGCCCGGGCGTCATAAGCATCACTAAACTGGTGGCAAGAATCATAAAAGTGGTCAATCCTACATCTAACATAATTATTGTTTTTATTTTTGACACAAAACTAACTAATCATATCACAATAACTCCAACGTTTATTTTACAAAATTCATAAATTTTGTTATGTTTAATTAATAATTAGTGGTGTTCCGTGGTATTTTATATTTTTGCTTCGATCCACCCCCTAAAAAATAGGGGTTAATACAATATTAAACGCTTTTTCCATGTTTTAATGAATGCGTAAAAATGACAGTTCAAAGCAGACTCATATTATTTAATTCTCAATTTTATACCTTTGTTTTATTAAAATGACATATATGAACATCAAACTCATTGCCATTGGCAAAACCGATAATAAAAATTTGCAGTCCTTGATTGACGAGTATGAAAAACGCTTGTCTTTTTATATCAAATTCGATTTAGAGATTATTCCCGACATCAAGAATGTAAAAAACTTGTCGGAAAGCCAGCAAAAAGATAAAGAAGGCGAACTGATTTTGGCAAAAATAACTCCAACTGATCAACTCATTTTATTGGACGAAAACGGAAAAACCTTTTCAAGTTTGGCTTTTTCAGAAGAGTTGCAAAAGAAAATGAATTCAGGAGTTAAAACTTTGGTCTTTGTAATTGGTGGCCCTTATGGGTTTTCAGAAACGGTTTATACCAAAGCACAAGGCAAAATCTCGCTTTCGCTAATGACTTTTTCGCATCAAATGGTGCGCTTGTTTTTTATCGAGCAATTGTATCGCGGTTTTACCATTTTGAAGAATGAACCCTATCACCATCAGTAATCATTCTTGTATGTACTTCATTTTTAGTATTTTATAATTTTTTAAAAAACAAAGATGTACCTATAGAAATGTTAATTTTTATATAAAATCCTATCTTTTTAAAAAATTAAATATTATTTTTATGCAGTCTAAATAAGTATAACACTTCATTCTTTTTATAGATTTCTAGAACTATAGGTATTGTTAATACTTTCATTTTTTTAACCTTAAAAAAATCATTATGAAACACTTAATTAGAATTTCAGCCTTTTTTATTCTTTTGACAGGTGTAGTTTCCTGTACTAATAATGATAATCCAACTCCAAATCCAAATGTAATTTTCAAAGCAACATTGAATGGCGCAAGTGAAGTTCCTACAAATGCTTCTACAGCAACAGGAATGGCAACTCTGACATTTAATACCACTACAAAAATGTTTACTATCACCGTAACGCACGATGTTGCGTCTCCTACAAACGGACACATTCATAAAGGTGCTATTGGGGTAAGTGGTCCTCCTGTTTTTCCATTTACCAGTTATACATCTCCAATCACTTACACAACAAGTGTAGCTCTTGATGCCACGCAACAAGCGGATCTTTATGCCGAACTATATTATGTAAATATACATAGTGCCACATTTCCTGGAGGAGAAATCAGGGGACAATTGCTCAAGCAGGCTGCATCTGGATCGTCCGGTGGTGGTGGATATTAAACAATAAATCCTGTCTTTTATAAAAAAGTCTTGCTTTCTTGATATAGAAAGCAAGACTTTGTTGCATTAAAGTCTATCGTAAAAAAGAGTTTCGGACTCTCCAATTTGACACCCTAATAAATAAACTCTTCTTTATTTTCAATTTTTAAACTTTGGATGAAAATTTCATTCTGAATATAATCTCCATAATTCATATTTGCATCAAACCGAAATCTTATTATTTTGAGTTTGTCTTTGGGAAAACTGATTAAAAAATGTTTTAATTCTTCTCGACTTCCTAAATCACCATCCACATATATTTCATTGTTTTTAGAAAAAAAAACTACAAAACTAAACTTCGGTTTTTCCAATTTATAATACACTTTCGTGAAGGGTAGAAAAGCCATATTCTTCCCAATAGTATCAGCATACGAAAAATAATTTTCGGCTAATTCGTTTTTATGAGCGACTTCATTTCGTTTTTTTTCCTGCAATTTCATTACTTCTGGAATGACCAATCGCAATGGCAATCGTTTGTCGATATTAAAAATCCAATTGGTCGAAATAATCTCGTTTTTCTTGTTGACTTCCGCCAAAGTGTCTTTTCCGTTGGTTCTAAAAAAAATGTAAATCGGCGAATGATCTACCACGTTTCCAACAAGGGTTACATTGGCTTTTGGCAATAAAATGTTTTCCTTTTTTCCACAAGAAAATAAAACAAAAAGAAGAATTAAACTATAATATTTCATTTTTTAGGATTGATTTTATTAAAAATTGTCACACATTCCACTGCTTCTTTCACATCGTGAACACGAAGGATTTTGGCTCCCTTATTCAATGCAATGGTATTGATAATCGAAGTCCCGTTCAAAGCATCTTCGGAAGTACATTTGAACAAATTATAAATCATAGATTTTCTGGAAACACCAACAAGCAAAGGCAATTCCATCATATCAAACAATTCTAATTTTTGCAAAACTTCATAATTTTGGTCTAAAGTTTTGGCAAAGCCAAAACCTGAATCAAGAATCAAATCATTGATACCAAAACTTCTCGCCATTGCCACTTTTTCAGAAAAATAGAAAAGTATTTCCCTGACAATATTTTCATAATGTGTCATCGTTTGCATCGTTTTTGGCGTGCCACGACTGTGCATCATAATGTAAGGAACATCAAATTTAACGACAATTTCTATCATTTTTTCATCAAGATTTCCAGCAGAAATATCATTTATTATGGAGGCTCCATTTTCGATGCAAATTCTCGCCACTTCGCTTCTGAAAGTATCAATCGAGATCACCGTTTCTGGAAAATGTTCCAAAATCAAATTAACTATTGGAATAATCCGTTGCAATTCCTCTTTTTCAGAGACATATTCTGCTTTCGGTTTGCTCGAATACCCACCAATATCAATAAAAGTTGCACCTTCATCCAACATTTTTCTGACTTGTGATAGGATTTCACTTTCATTTTCGTACCTTCCTCCATCAAAAAAGGAATTGGGAGTCACATTCAAGATTCCCATTACTTTAGGAGTTGATAAATCGATAAGTTGGCCTTTGCAGTTTATTGTCATTTTCAAATCAAAAATCGTTCATTATCATTCACTAAACAAAATAATTATACTTATTTTTGTGACAAATATACACCAATAAATGAACATTACTTCACAACAATACGATAGCGTAGTCGCTATTTGTCGTTTGCTATTTATCAATAAAATGAAAGATTACGGCAGTGCATGGCGCATTTTAAGATTGCCTTCGCTGACCGACCAAATCTACATCAAAGCGCAAAGAATAAGAAGTTTACAGGAAAATGAGGTTCGAAAAGTAGACGAAGACGAAACCGGAGAATTCATCGGAATCATCAATTATTCGATTATGGCATCGATTCAATTAGAACTTGGCGTTGTCGATCAACCGGATTTAAATGTAGAAGATGCAACTCAATTATACGATGCCAAAGTGAAACTCACCAAAGATTTGATGGAAGACAAAAACCACGATTATGGCGAAGCTTGGCGCGAAATGCGAGTGAGTTCCCTAACGGATTTAATCCTGCAAAAACTACTTCGAGTAAAGCAAATTGAAGACAATAAAGGGAAAACCTTGGTTTCTGAAGGCATTGATGCAAATTATCAGGATATGATTAATTATGCGGTTTTTGCGTTGATTTTAATGAAGAAATTTTAATATTTAAAACATAAAAATGAAAAATAGTATTGCCCAGTTCTCCAGACTTTTCGTCGGGATTTTATTTATTATTTCGGGATTAATAAAGCTTAACGATCCTTTGGGCTTTTCTTATAAACTGGATGAATATTTTAGTGAACCCGTTTTCAATATGCCGTTTTTTGTGCCTTATTCGTTGGCAATAGCCTTATTTTTGGTTATTTTAGAAGTGGTTTTGGGTGTAATGTTACTGATCGGTTACAAATCGAAATGGACGATTTGGAGTTTGTTGCTTTTGGTTATTTTGTTCACATTTCTAACTTTTTATTCGGCTTATTTTGATGTGGTAAAAGACTGCGGATGTTTTGGCGATGCTTTACATTTAACGCCTTGGCAATCTTTTTCTAAAGACTTGATATTGTTGTTTTTTATCCTAATTTTGTTTTACAATCAAAAATATATTAGGCCGTTATTTTCAAATACCATTCAAAATATTTTAGTTTTAACTAGTATTGTTTTATGCAGTTTCATGGGATATTGGGTATTAAATCATTTGCCATTAAAAGATTTTAGACCTTATAAAGTGGGAACAAATCTCAAGACCGCTATGGAAATTCCTGATAACGCACCCAAAAGTGTCGTAGAAATGGTTTTTATTTACAAAGTGAAGGGCGTGGACAAGGAATTTTCTGAAAAAGATTTAATGTCGCTTCCTGCTGGAGCTACGTTTGTTGACAGAAAAGACAAAGTTATCGTTCAAGGATACCAACCTCCTATTCACGATTTCAAATTGGAATTGGACGGAAACGATCAAACACAATTAATTTTTTCGAAAGAAAAATCATTGCTAATTGTAGCTTACGATTTAGAAAAAGCAAATGTAGAAGCATTACAAAAACTGAATGAATTGTATAAAAAAGCTACTGCAAAAGGATATTATGTTGCTGTATTGACAGGATCATCAAGTGATGAAATTGCTTCTGTGAAAAAGAAATATAACCTTACTTTTGACTTTCTTTTTTGCGATGCAACAGCTTTAAAAACAGTAGAAAGAGCCAATCCTAGTTTCGTAGTTTTACATTATGGCACCATTGAACAGAAATTACATTACAACGATATTGATGATTTGAAATTATGAATTAAAGGTATAGTCTATGAGCAGCAGAAGAGAAAGAAGGAAAAAGAAATTAATACTCATTTTTGTGAGTTGCTTTGTTTTTGCAATAGGTTATTATTTTCTGAACGAAGTCTCAACTTGGTTTGAAGTTCCATTGGGAATTACATTTCACGTTATTTTTGGATGCACGTTAATGGCCATTTCTGGGATTTATATTGGCTACACCATCAAACAATTGTATTTTACTAAGAAAAGAAAAAGAAGCAAACGTATCTATCTCGATGATAATTCTAATGAAAAACCTCAATAATTGCACTTTATAATTTTTAAATGCAGTAATAACCAATTGCGAAATCGAAATAGTACAAATACCTGAAATAAAGTAATTTACTCTTCTTAAATTCCGAGTAATAAATGTAACTTTGGGCAAAATTTTTAAAAATGAAACAAATCCTTGTCTTACTTTTTGCTGTTGTAAGTTTCTCTTGTTCACAGGCTCAAAAAAATTCCTTTTCCAAAGAAGCATTATTGGAAACATTATTGGCAACCGATGGCAATCAAGTCCCTTTCAAAGACATTCTAAAAAAACATAAAGGACAAACCCTAGTGATCGAAGTTTGGGCTTCTTGGTGTGGCGATTGTGTAAAAGCAATGCCAAAAATAAAAGAATTACAAGCCAATAATCCTCATGTTGATTATGTATTTATCTCGATGGATAAAACGGCGGATAAATGGAAAGAAGGAATTGCAAAACACGAACTCAAAGGCGATCATTTTATGGCAAACGACCAAATGAAAGGCGTTTTTGGAAAAGCAATAGATTTAGATTGGATTCCAAGATACATTATTATTGACAAAACCGGAAAAATCGTGATTTACAGAGCCATCGAAACCGATTTTGAAAAAATAAATACCGAATTAAAGAAGCTGGAAGCTGGAAGTTAAAAGCTGGAAAATTACATAGCCAACGGTTTCAACCGTTGGATTATATTAGAATTAAATCGAAAATAAAAATTAGAAACATAATATTAAATTACAAACACAATTAAAATGAGAAAGAAGATTGTAGCAGGAAACTGGAAAATGCATAAAAATGCAACCCAAACTGCTGAATTATTAAATGAATTAAAAACTCAAGTTTCAACTGAAAATAATGCACAAGTCATTGTAGCTCCTACTTTTGTTAATTTAGCTTTGGCCACAAACCTTTTGGATTCAACATCCATCAAAGTGTCTGCACAAAATATGCACCAAGCAGAAAGTGGCGCTTACACTGGCGAAATATCTGCCGATATGCTTAAAAGTGTGGGTGTAGACACCGTAATTTTGGGACATTCAGAACGTAGAGCAATTTTTCACGAAACAGATGCCTTGATTGCGAGCAAAGTGGACACGGCTTTACAACACGATATGACTGTTATTTTTTGCTTTGGCGAAGAATTGAAAGACCGTCAATCTAAAAATCATTTCAACATTGTTGAGAATCAATTAAGAGATGGTTTGTTCCATATTGAAGCAAAAAACTGGGAAAAAATTGTTTTGGCTTACGAACCAGTTTGGGCCATTGGAACCGGTGAAACTGCCAGTCCAGAGCAAGCTCAAGAAATGCACGAATTCATTAGAGAAACCGTTCGCAAAGCTTTTGGAAGCGATATCGCCGAAGATGTTTCTATCCTTTACGGTGGAAGTGTAAAACCAGACAATGCCAAAGAAATTTTCTCTAAACCAGATGTTGACGGTGGATTAATTGGTGGAGCTGCCCTTAATATCAAAGATTTTTTAGCAATAGTAAACGCTATCTAAGAATTTAAATTTCGCTTTATAGATAAAATCCTCAATTATGAAAGTAGTTGGGGATTTTTTGTACTATTCCGATGTTTGATATTAGAATTGCGTAAATTTGAGTAAGTTTCCTTTTAAGAGAATTTATGTAGTAAAACAATGCAAACCAATAAAAATATTCATTCGAACTGGGAAAATATCAAGCTAATTCATAGTGGCGAAGACTATTTTTCTCGGTTGGAATCCCTTATTTTGGATGCTCAAAGTGAAATTCACATTCAAATTTATATTTTCGAATATGACTCTACAGGTAAAAAAATAATTGAAGCGCTAAAAAAAGCAGCTTCAAGAAATGTCAAAATAAACATTCTGTTGGATGGTTTTGGTTCCTTGTCTTTTCCAAAAGAAGCGATAAATGACCTTAAAAAAATTGGAATTGTCATTAGAATTTTCTCTCCTTTTTTCTCCGCAAATTCCCTGTATATTGGCAGAAGACTACATCATAAAATAGTCGTTGTTGATGCTAAAACGACCTTAATTGGCGGGATAAATATTGCCGACAAATACCGGGGATCGAAAGAAATAGCACCTTGGCTCGATTTTGCTGTCGAAATTAATGCTGAAAACATTGCAAAACCACTTCAGGAATTATGTCAAGATATTTATTTAAAAAAAAGAATTATTCGAAGAAAAGAAATCCAATCTGATATCGCCACTCCGAAGGATACGACCATTAAAATCCTTCAAAATGATTGGTTAAAAAGAAAAAATGAGGTTTTCAAAGCCTACATCAATAAAATTGGCAATGCCCAAAAAGAAATTGTAATTGTAAGTAGTTATTTTCTTCCAGGTAAAAGGTTATTAAATGCGCTAAAAAAAGCATCCCAAAGAGGAGTGAAAATCAAATTGATTCTTTCTGGCGTATCCGATGTTCCTTTGGCTAGAAGAGCGAGTTGTCACTTATATTCTAAACTTTTGCGGTACAATCTTGAAGTCTACGAATGGAAGAAGTCGGTGTTGCACGCAAAAATCGCCGTGATCGATGGCAACTGGACCACAATTGGCTCATTCAATCTGAATAATTTGAGCTCGTTTGCTAGCATCGAGATGAACGTAGAAATCTATTCTGTCGAATTTGCGAAAAATTATCTTTTGGATTTAAAGGAAATTATGGCACAATGCGAAATTAAAACTTCGGAAACACTAAAAGCAACCACTGGTTTCACATCAAAATTCACCAATTGGGTTTCTTATTGGACATCCAGAACTATCGAAATAATGGTAACTTATTTTCCGCACAAAAGGTTTAGGAAATTTTATTAATAAAACATAAAAGGTTTATTAGCCTTCTTACGAGTTAAAATTTACTAAATTTATAGTGGAATTGGGGCGCAATTAGTACTTGAATCCATTCACCTATTTTGCGAAAATAAAGCGATTTTAAACAACTATTATAAAACGAATTGTAAGCAACAAAATTAAAAAAACGATATAAAATGGCATTTATAGACTATTATAAAGTATTGGGAATCGATAAAAGTGCTACCGAAGACGAGGTGAAAAAAGCCTACCGAAAACTAGCTCGCAAATACCATCCCGACTTGAATCCCAATAATAAAGAAGCGGAACAAAAATTTAAAGAAGCCAACGAGGCCAACGAAGTGTTGAGTCATCCGGAAAATCGCAAGAAATACGACCAGTATGGCGAAAACTGGCAGCATTCAGAAGAATTCGAGAAACAAAGGCAACAACAATCCCGAAGTGGTCAACAAGGAGGATTCGGTGGATTTGAAGGTTTTTCAGGCGGCGGCGATTATTCCGATTTTTTTGAATCTATGTTTGGAGGGCGTTCGGCAGGAGGTAGAAGACAAACCAGACAGTCTAAAGGTGGCGATTTCAATGCCGAATTACACCTTAATCTAAAAGACGTTTACACCACTCAAAAACGAGAATTAACCATCAATGGGAAAAAAATTCGACTTACCATTCCCGCAGGCGTCGAAAACGGCCAAGTCATAAAAATCAGCGGAATGGGTGGCGAAGGTTCCAATGGGGGTCCCAAAGGTGATTTGTACATTACTTTCACTATTGAAAATAAAACCAAATTCAAATTAGACAAAAGCAATCTTTATTTCACTGTAAATTTAGATTTATACACTGCTATTTTGGGCGGAGAAATTACCGTCGATACCTTTGATGGCAAAGTCAAACTAAAAGTTTTGCCCGGAACTCAAAACGGTACCAAAGTAAAACTAAAAGGCAAAGGATTTCCTGTTTACAAAAAAGAGGGCGTTTTTGGTGATTTATACATTTCCTACCAAATCGCGGTTCCCACCGAACTTACCGAAAAAGAGAAAGATTTATTCGAAGAATTGGCCAAGTTAAAAAATCAATAATCCTAAAAAAACTGTTGAAAATCAGTAGATTATTACTATATTTACTACTTTCGTTTGCTAAGCTCGGTGCGTGTCAATTTCCTCAAAAATAATTCCTTCTTTATGAAGACTATTTTTAAAATAATTAAATCATTCCAATCTTTTTTGCTCGATATTGGCGAACTTTCTGGTTTTGCAGGTCGTTTTTTTCGAGAAGTATTTAAACGTCCTTTCGAGTTCAAAGAATTTCTACGACAGTGCTACAATATGGGAAACCGTTCTCTCCTGTTGGTAGCCGTTACCGGATTTATCATCGGATTAGTTTTCACTTTACAATCCCGCCCTACATTGCAGGAATTTGGTGCTGTTTCTTGGATGCCGTCTATGGTCAGCATTTCGATTATTCGAGAAATCGGTCCCATCATTACAGCTTTAATTTGTGCAGGAAGAATCGGTTCTGGAATTGGTGCCGAATTAGGTTCGATGCGAGTAACGGAACAAATTGATGCAATGGAAGTTTCGGGGACAAATCCTTATAAATATTTGGTAGTCACAAGGATTTTGGCTACTACTCTAATGCTTCCTATTCTGGTATTTTTTGGAGATATAATTGCACTTTATGGTTCGTATCTTGTCGAAAATACCAAAGGAAATGTTTCGTTTCTTTTGTATTTCAATAAAGTTGCCGAAGCGCTAGAGTTTGGCGATTTAATTCCGGCCACCACCAAGACTTTCTTTTTTGGTTTTGCCATCGGTTTAGTAGGTTGTTTCAAAGGATATAATTGCAAAAAAGGTACGGCAGGCGTTGGACTGGCGGCAAATTCTGCGGTAGTTTTTACTTCAATGCTGCTTTTTATAATCGATTTTGTGGCTGTTTTTATAACTAATATTTTTTATGATTTATAAATTATGGAACCTTTTTTACAGAATAATAAAACTATAATAGAAGTCAAGAACCTGAAAAAAAGTTATGGCGACAATGCCGTTTTAAATGGCTTTGATATGCGATTAGTAGAAGGGGAAAATTTGGTTATAATGGGAAAATCAGGTTCAGGTAAATCCGTAATGATAAAATGTTTAATTGGTCTTGAAGAGCCTGATAGTGGGACGATTTTAGTGATGGGCAAGGATATTAACAAATTAGAACGCGATCAACTGGATGAATTGCGGACTGAAGTTGGATTTCTATTTCAAGGAAGTGCGCTTTATGATTCGATGACCGTTCGGGAAAATCTAGAATTTCCGCTAAGACGTCACACTAAAAAGTTCGGAATCATAAAAGACACGACGCCATTAGTTATGGAAGCACTTGAAAATGTAGGATTGGCAAAAACCATCGATCTGATGCCAGAAGAACTTTCGGGTGGAATGAAACGACGAATTGCGCTGGCGAGAACCTTGATTTTGCAACCCAAAATCATTTTATATGACGAACCCACGACAGGACTCGATCCAATAACTGCAAAAGAAATAATTTTGTTAATGCAATCTGTCCAAAAAAAATACAACACATCCGCCATCATCATCACTCACGATGTAGATTGTGCGAGAGCCATTTCTAACAGAATGATTTTATTAGTCGATGGAATCAATTATACCGAAGGTACTTTTGAAGAATTAATTGCCTCAAAAGATCCGAAAATACAAGCTTTCTTTAAATAACATTGAAATGGAAAAAACAGCTTCACAAAAAATAAACCTTGGCCTTTTTGTAATCATTGGATTATTGATTTTTATACTTGGCATCTATTTTATTGGAAACAAACAAAATATGTTTGGAAAAACAAACCATTTGCAAACCGTTTTCAACAACGTAAATGGGCTGCAATTAGGAAATAGCGTTCGGTATTCCGGAATTAGCGTCGGAACGGTTCGAGGTATTGAAATGATCAATGACACCGCAATTCGCGTTGATATGATTATAGATAAATCTATTTTTTCTTATATCAAAAAAGACGCAATTGCCACCATTGGCTCCGATGGATTGGTGGGCAATATGATTATAAATATAATTCCTGGAAAAGAAAATCAACCTTCCGTCGCATCAGGCGACGAGATTCGTTCCTCCAATCGCATTCGAACTGAAGATATGTTGAGCACCTTGAATGTAACCAATAAAAATGCCGCCACGCTAACGGCAAATTTGCTTAAAATTACCGATAAACTTATCAAAGGTAAAGGAACCTTGGGTTCGCTGTTTAATGACACATTGATTTCAAGTGACTTGGGAGAAACAATTCATTATTTGAAATTAACTACCAAAAGTGCTTCTGAAACGCTAAACAAAATTGACAAAATCATAGCTTCATTAGATAAAAAAGACACTGTTTTAGGGGTTATTAAAGATACGGCTGTGGCCAATAATTTAAAACACACAGTTGCCAATTTAGAAAAATCGACTATAGAAATTAATAAAGTTGTCACGAATCTCAATGCTACGATTCTCAATATTAAAGAGGGAAAAGGAGCTATCAATCATCTTTCGAATGATCCAAAATTAGTGCAAAAAATCGACTCTACAATGACAAATCTCCAGTCCGCAAGCCTAAAATTGAACGAAGATTTAGAAGCGATGAAACATAATTTCCTGCTTCGCGGTTATTTTAAAAAACAAGCGAAAGAAAAAGCAAAAACAACAAAAACGCAAGTAAATAAATAATTTCCAATAAGCATTACATTTTTTTAAGGTCTTAATAATTTTTATACCTTTAAATAAATTAAAAAAACATGAATTCCATCCACAAAATTGCTGCTTTCGCACTCTTACTGTTCCTTTGCAGCTGCAATCCATCCGATAAAAACAAAAAATCAGGTTCAAATACGGAGGATCTTTCCAGATATCAGCCCAAAAACTATGTGGAAATAAAGCATCCAGAATGGAGCAAAAACGCAACGATTTATGAAGTCAATGTGCGCCAATTTACACCCGAAGGGACTTTCAAAGCCTTCGAATCGCATTTGCCGAGACTCAAAGCAATGGGCGTTGATATCATTTGGCTGATGCCAATAAATCCCATTGGAGTTGAAAAACGAAAAGGAACTTTAGGAAGCTATTATTCTGTCAAAGATTATTATGGCGTGAATCCTGAATTTGGAAACTTAGAAGACTTAAAAAACTTGGTCAAAAAAATTCACGGTCTAGGAATGCACGTAATCATTGATTGGGTGGCCAACCATTCTGCTTGGGATAATGCCTTGGCAAAAGACCATCCCGATTGGTATTCTAAAACGCCTGAAGGAAATTTTCAACCCACGCCTTGGTACGATTGGGAAGACATTATCGACTTTGATTATGACAAACCGCAATTGCGAAAATATATGACCGATGCTTTAAAGTATTGGGTAAAAGAAGCCGATATAGATGGTTATCGTTGTGATGTCGCCGGGTTTATTCCTGTTGATTTTTGGGAAAATGCCAGAAACGAATTAGACGAAATCAAACCCGTTTTTATGCTCGCCGAATGGGAATCACGTGATTTGCATAAAAAAGCCTTTGATATGACGTATTCTTGGACTTTATGGGACAAAATGCACGCCGTGACAACCGACCATAAAAGTCTGGGTGGTTTGGTCGAATATATGGCGCACGACGTGAGTACTTTTCCAAAAGATGCCTACCGAATGACCTTTACCGAAAATCACGACAAGAATTCCTGGGAAGGCAATCAGTATTCAAATTTTGGTAAAGGACTTGAGGCTTCAATGGTTTTGGCCTGTACCGTCAACGGAATGCCTCTGGTTTATAGTGGTCAAGAAGCGGGTTTAAATCGGTCGCTGCAATTTTTCGAAAAAGATTTGATTGAATGGGCAGCACATCCTTTCGCAGGAATTTATACCAAATTATTCGATTTAAAACATAAAAACCAGGCTTTGTGGAATGGCAATTATGGGGGCGAAATGATTCGGATTTTTAATGATAAACCCAACCAAGTGCTTTCGTTTTCAAGAACAAAAAATGGCAATCAGGTGATTCCAATTATCAATTACAGCGACAAAACGGTTGCGGTGAAACTCAATTCTAAGTACCAAAAAGGAACCTACAAAGAACTGTTTTCAAATGTGGAATATGTTTTGAAAGGCGATGATGTAATTAAATTACAACCTTGGAAATACTTGATTTTAGTTAAATAATAAGTTGAAAAAATTCTGCTACTTGCGGAATTTTTTATATACTTTTCAAAGCAGTGATCAAGAAATCAATATCCTCTTTAGTATTGAAATGACTAAAAGAAATTCGCAAACTTGGTTTTTTTAGGTCTTCATTCGAAAGCATTTCTGCCAAAACGTGAGAAGGCTTACTACTTCCCGATTGACAAGCACTGCCACGAGAAACTGCAATTCCTTTCATATCTAAATGAAATAAAATCAGTGCGGTTTTAGTATCGGGAAAAGGCAATAAAACATTCAAAATAGTATAAATTCCATCCCGTGTGCCGTTGATTTCAAAAGCTGGAAATTCAATTTCTAATTCAGAAATTAAATAGTTTTTCAATTCCTGAATATGATTTCTTTCGATTTCTAAATTAGCGTAGGAAAGTTCCAATGCCTTTGCCATTCCGGCAATTTGATGCACCGCTTCGGTTCCGGCACGCAAGCCTTTTTCTTGTTCGCCACCGTAAAATAAAGGCTGTAATCCTGAATTTTTCTTGACAAAAGCAAATCCAATTCCTTTTGGTCCGTGGAATTTATGTGCACTTGCCACCATAAAATGTATTGGAAAATGCTGCAAATCGATTTCAGTTTTCCCAACAGATTGCACCATATCTGAATGAAACAAAGCGTTGTACTGCTCGCAAATTCGTCCCACTTTTTCTACATCCAAAACGGTTCCAATTTCATTATTCACGTGCATTAGACTTACTAGAGTTTTGACTTCTTGCGAAAGCAAATCAACTAAATCCGTCATGTCTATTTCGCCATTGGATTTTACCGCCACATAATCTACTTGAATATTGAATTCATTTTGTAAAACTTCAACAGTATGTAAAACCGCATGATGTTCGATCTTACTTAAAATTATTCTTTTAACTTTTAAATCTCGAACTGCTGAACGAAGAATCCAATTATTGGCTTCAGTTCCGCAGGAAGTAAAGATAATTTCCTGAGCGGAAGCATTTAACTGTTTGGCGATTGATTTCCTGGAAAGTTCCAAAATACTTTTGGCATTTCGCCCAAAACTATGCGTTGAAGATGGATTTCCATAATCTTCCGTCAATACTTTGGTCATTTCCTGGATTACTTCAGGACGCAGTTGGGTGGTTGAGGCGTTATCGAGGTATACTTTTTTCATTGGCACAAAGTTATGCAATATCAATTGTGAATTCTGTACAATCAATTGGCAATTTTTTCACTATTTTTGAACAAATTTTTAGATGATGAAAAGAGTTGTAAGCCTATTGGTTTTTGTGCTATTATTAAACGGTTGTGATGACGGTAATTTAACGTTGGAAACTATTAACTTTGAAGATGTTGCAACACAGAGTTGTAGCACAAACAATATTATCTATAAAATGAAAGAAAGAGAAGCCTTACTTCTTGAGCTTCCTAAAACTATTTTTATAAATGAACCCACTGTTCTGGGAACTCCAACTACAGTAGAAATTGACAATTCTCTAAACAGAGTGGTGTATCGTTTTTATAATGGAACTGTAGTTGCTGACAATATTTGCAACACCATTCCGCCTGCTTTGCCGATTGTCACTGACCAATGGACTGCCACATCTGGTAAAATACAAATAATCACAACCACAATAACAGCGCCAGGCTCCATCGCAGGAAGTACAAAAATTACAGGATACAATCATAATATCGCCTTTAGTAATATCACATTTGCAAAGACTAATGGAACTCAAGTATATGAAAACTTTCCTTTTGGCGATTATATCACCTCTATAATTCCTTTGCCTTTTGGTTTTGACAAACTAGTGGATCAATGTCCTTCTTCCAAACAAATCTACAATTATACCAGTAGTGAAGCTTTAACCATTGATGATATTGACCCTACTTTGATCGTAAATGTTGAAACGCCATTAAACACGCCTAGAACGGGGCTAATTGGATCGAGTACAAACAAACTTACTTATCGTTTATACAATGGACTCGTTACTCCGAGCTACTTTTGTACCGCAACAGTTCCTACAGTTCCACTAATAAGTGAAGAATGGAATGCCGTGAATGGCGTGGCTGGAGTTAGTGGAATAATAGAAGTTACCACCGTAAAAAGCGGAACTTCTGCTTTTCTACATACTATCGTAATCAAAAATGCCACTTTGAAGAAAGGCAACAGCAGTTTCAAACTTGGTGATGTTTACACTTATGGCGATTTATTAACCAACTAATTTTAGTTTTTACTAAATAAATTTTACGGCAGATTCAAATTGAAAAATTCAAAGTAGAAAATTTAATTTGCGAGTTCTGCTGTTTTTATTCTTTTCGTTAGTTGAATTTTCTACTTGAAAAACAAATTATTTAGTGCTTTGTTTGATATACACTTCAGTTGCGCCTTGACCGTATTTTTGATAATTGCCGTCTTGAAAAGCGATGTTGTCATAACGCCCTAATAAAAAATCAAGCTCTGATTTCAATATTCCTTCGCCGACTCCATGGATAAAAACAATCTTTGGAATCCGATTTTTTATGGCAAATTCTATGTGTCTCTTGGCTGTTTCTGCTTGTAAAGTAAGTATGTCATAGTTAGACATTCCTCGCTTATTAGGAACTAGTTTTTCAATGTGCAAATCGAATTCTGGAGCCGGAATTTCACGTTTATCTTTCTTTTCTTTGACAAAACTTCGTGGTTTTGGAATTTCTTTTTCTTTGGCAACCTCATCTACATTTATTCTTTTGATGGAATCCATTAAATTACTGGAATCGTTTGTTTTAAGCAATTCGTTGACAAAATATGTCATCACAAAACCATCGGTAGTTTCTATAGTGATTTCCTTGTCTTTGACTGCTACGACGACTCCGTTTACATCTTCATCTAGAACCGAAACCTTATCTCCTTTGTTGAACATTTCTATCTTATTTTAGTATTACTATTTAGCCTCTTGAAGCCAGACTTCAAAAGTAATGAACTTTAAAACAAAAGCACTGATTAAGCAAAAAGTTCCTTGCTTTTTTATAAATAATCCTAATCTGCCCATTGCAAATAAATTAAAGCAACAGCTGCAGCCGTCATAACAAGTAAGGCTGCAAAACCCAAAATATTCGTGGTTTGGCCATTAGTGAATTTGCCCATCACTTTTTTATTATTAGAGATATGAAGAATAATGGCAATCAAAACTGGAGCTGTCAAACCGTAAAGTATGGCGGTATAAATTAAAGCTTTTATAGGCGAAATGCCAATATAATTCAAAGACAATCCCAACAGTAATGAGATGGCAATGAAGCCATAAAAAGCTTTAGCTTCGTGAAATTTTTTATCCAATCCTTGCTGCCATCCAAAAGTCTCAGTGATAATATACGAAAGCGAACCGCTCAATACTGGAATAGCAATTAATCCTGTTCCGATTATTCCAACAGCAAAAAGAAGATAAGCCAAATTTCCTGCTAAGGGTTTTAATGCACTAGCTGCCTGTTCGACAGTATCAATTTGATGAACCCCGCCGTTATATAGCACTGTTCCCGTAGTAAGGATTATAAAATACATCACAAAACCTGAAAACGCCATGCCAAAGTCGACATCCTCATTGATTTCGTGAATAACCTTTTTGTTCACGATCAGATTTTTTTTATTTTTATTTCGCTCTTCGACTTCCATCGAAGCTTGCCAAAAGAAAAGATAGGGCGAAATCGTGGTACCCAAAATTCCAACAAAAATACCCATAAACGCTTTATTAAATTGAAGCGTAGGAATGAAGGTGGATTTAAAAATTTGCGTTAAATCCTGTTTACACAAAAACGGCACAACAAAATAAACCAACATCACAATACACAGGTATTTTAAGGTAGACGCTATTTTTTGATACGGCAAATAAATAATTAATCCCAAAAGCAATATCGTAAATAAAACACTAAAATAAGTAGCATCGATAGCAGGAAATAAGAGGTTTCCCACCGCTCCCATTCCGGCAATATCTGCGCCAATATTCATTACAATGGCAGGAAAACTAAACAAAAGCATGAGATACAAAACAGGTTTTGGATAATTCTCTTTGAGCGCACCCGTCAACCCGTGTGATGTCACGATTCCAATTCTAGCACACATTTGCTGAATGGCAGCCATAAGCGGAAAAGCAATCAGAGCCGTCCACAAAGTCGAAAGTCCAAAAGCAGCGCCCGCTTGCGAATAGGTTGCAATTCCCGAAGGATCATCGTCGCTAGCGCCCGTTACAAGACCTGGTCCAAGAATTTTCCAAAAATGCTTCAGTTTGTTTTTGAATTTTGCTCTCTTATTTATCATTTACAATTTTATTTTATTGTTAATAAACATACCTAAAATAATAGTACTGCTAATTTACGCATTAAAAAAATATATTTATGCAAATGCGACTACAGCTCCGCTTTTTATAATTGAAAAACCTGAAAACAAGTAAATTTATTTGCCCAATTCTTATGGCAATTTCTAAAAACACCTTACTTTTACCACTTGCTAATAACCATTCAATTCTGTAATCGTGACAAAAAACCAAATTATCCAAAATATTACGGACCTAAAAAGTCATTCATCCATTAATTACAGTATTAAAACAAAAGTAGAAACCTTCACCGAAAAACTGTTTTATACTTTATTCGATGCGAATGCTCCCATGAACCAAAGCATTGATGATCTTGAAAAACTATTCAAGGAAATTACAAAAATTGCTTGCAAAAAATCAGAAGGAATTTGTGATGGGATTTGGAATCAATTTCTGGAAAAGCTGCCGTCGGTTCTTGAAAATTTGAATTATGATGCCGCTTACATATTAGAAAATGACCCAGCTTCGAATAGTATCGAAGAAGTTTATCTGGCTTATCCCGGATTTTATGCCATCGCTATTTATAGATTAAGCCACGAATTATACTTGCTCGATATGTTGCTTTTTTCCAGATTAATGAGCGAATATGCCCATCAAATCACAGGAACTGATATTCATGCGGGTGCGAACATTGCTTCCCCATTTTTTATCGACCACGCCACGGGAATTGTAATCGGGGAAACAACAGTTATTGAAAAACATGTGAAATTATACCAAGGAGTTACTTTGGGCGCTTTGAGTGTTAGCAAAGACATGAAAAGCACTAAAAGACATCCTACTGTAGAAAAAAATGTTTGCATTTATGCCAATGCTACTATTTTGGGAGGCGAAACTATTATCGGGAAAAACAGCATTATTGGCGGAAATACTTGGATTACCAAATCGATTCCCGCAAAATCAATTGTGACTAATACCACCATCACCGAAGTAAAAATAAAAGAACTCAAATAGTATGAACATACAAGATATATTAAAACTCATAGGAAATACACCCTTGGTCGAAACCCGGAATCTGATAGAAAACAAGAATGTAAAACTTTTATTAAAAATGGAAGGTAACAATCCTGGAGGTAGCTTGAAAGATCGTCCTGCTTACAATATGATTGTGTCTGCATTAGAAAGAGGGGACATTAAAAAAGGCGACAAACTCATTGAAGCCACCAGCGGCAACACAGGAATTGCTTTGGCGATGATTGCCCAATTGCTAAACATTGAAATCGAATTGGTGCTTCCGGAAGATTCTACCAAAGAACGTACCCAAACGATGCGTGCTTATGGTGCAAAAGTGATTTTGACGCCGGCAAGCGAAGGAATTATTGGCTCCAGAGATTATGCCGATAAAAAGGTAGCTGAAGGCGGCTATATTATGCTGAATCAGTTTGCCAATGACGACAATTGGAAAGCGCATTACAAAACTACAGGCCCAGAAATTTGGAATGACACCAATGGAACCGTGACTCATTTTGTTGCCGCTATGGGAACTACTGGAACCATTATTGGAACTTCTACTTATTTGAAAGAGAAAAATGCCAAGATCCAAATCATTGGTGCACAACCCAGCGATGGCGCGCAAATTCCGGGAATTCGGAAATGGCCGCAAGAATATCTACCTAAAATATTTGATGCTTCAAAAGTGGATACTGTTATGGAAGTTTCCGAACAAGAAGCTCGTGATATGACCAAAAGATTGGCGCTAGAAGAAGGTATTTTTGCAGGAATGAGTAGTGGTGGGGCTGTTGCTGTCGCCCTAAAATTAGCCGAAAAATTAGAATCGGGAACTATTGTTGCCATAATTTGTGACCGAGGCGATCGCTATTTATCTTCGGATTTGTTTGATTAACAAAGACTATTTTCAACTTAAAAAAGGCTCGATTAGAAACAATCGAGCCTTTTTTATTAAAAATAAATCTAGATTTAAACCAAACTGGCTTCTGTAGATATTTCGGTGTCAAATAATTTAGATATTGGACAATTAGTCTCAGCCTTTGTCACCAATTCTTGGAAAGTTTCATTAGAAATTTCTTTAATCTTGGCATTTACAGTAAGATGAGAACTTACAATTTTTCCTTCTATTAAATCAATATCACATTTGGTTTCAATGCTTTCAATCTCAAAACCACCTTCGGTAATGTAGGCCGAAAGTTGCATTGTAAAACATCCAGAATGCGCCGCAGCAACAAGTTCTTCTGGATTTGTACCAATTCCTTCCTCAAAACGAGATTTAAAGGAATATTGCGTTTTTTGTAAAATTCCACTTTGTGTGCTCAAATGACCAGCTCCTTCTTTTAGCGAGCCGTTCCAAACTGCGGTTGCATGTCTTTTCATAATTTTAATATTTTTATTGACTCAAATTTAAGGTTTTTAAGACTAATATTCCATTTCTATTTAGCTTTTTAACTAAACTTTAAGCCCAGTTTAGCAAGCCACTAAAAACGGTTGAATTTATAGGTTATACCTCATGAAATCATTATTTTTGGTCACAAATCAAATTGCTTATTCTTAAGCAAAAAATAAAAATTCAGATGAAAAACCTAAAATCAATTTACTACATCCTAATTTTATCACTACTTATGGCAGAACAAATACAAGCACAAGATTGGGCCAATTTAAATAAATACCAAAACGAAAACGCCACGCTCCAACCAGTGAAACCTGGACAAAAAAGGATTGTATTTATGGGAGATTCCATCACTGAAGGTTGGTCATTAACTGATTATTTTGCTGGAAAACCGTATGTAAATAGAGGAATTAGTGGACAAACTACCCCACAAATGCTTATTCGTTTTAGGCCTGATGTGATTGCTTTGAAACCAACTTTAGTCTTAATAATGGCGGGAATCAATGACATTGCAGGAAACACAGGTCCTTCAACATTAGAAATGATAACTAATAATATTTTCTCGATGGTGGAATTGGCGAAAGCAAACCAAATCAAAGTGATTTTATGTTCGGTTTTGCCTGCTTCTGATTTTCCTTGGAGAAAGGGATTGGAGCCAGCCGATAAGGTTATTATGCTCAATAAAATGATAAAAACCTACGCTGATGCCAATGGAATTCTGTATTTGGATTATTATACCGCAATGGTAAATGACCAAAAAGGATTGAAATCTATCTACTCAGAAGATGGAGTTCATCCCAATAAAGCAGGTTATGAAGTGATGAATCCTTTAGCAGGAAAAGCAATTGAAGAAGTGTTATCAAAAAAATAAACTTTCGCAATAAAAATCAAAATAAACAAAATGAACTATAGAAAATTAGGCAAAACCAATTTCAACATTTCAGAAATAGCATTGGGAACTTGGCAAGTAGGCGGAAAATGGGGTTCGCCCTTCAATGATAAAACCGCAGACGAATTGATTAACACTGCTATTGACAATGGCGTGAATTTTATTGATACAGCCGATGTGTATGAAAATGGTTTGAGTGAAACTGCCGTAGGAAGAGTGGTTCGTTCTCGCTCGGAGCGTATTTATGTTGCCACAAAATGTGGGCGACACATTAATCCGCACGTGAATGACGGTTATCAACCGAAGGTTTTACAAAAATTCGTAGAAGATAGTCTCAAAAGAACAGGACTCGAAACTTTGGATTTGATTCAATTGCATTGTCCGCCAACTGAAGTCTATTATCGTCCCGAAATCTTCGAATTGTTTGACCGCTTGAAAGAACAAGGAAAAATTCAAAACTTGGGCGTCAGCGTCGAAAAAGTCGAAGAAGCACTCAAAGCCATTGAATATCCAAACGTGACAACGGTTCAAATTATTTTTAACCTTTTTCGTCAGCGACCATCGGAATTATTTTTCAAGGAAGCACGGAAAAAAGACATTGGCATTATTGCGAGAGTTCCTTTGGCCAGCGGGCTTCTGACTGGAAAATTCTCTTCTGAAACTACATTTGGAGCACAAGACCACAGGAATTTCAACCGAAATGGAGCTGCTTTCGACAAGGGAGAAACGTTCGCGGGCATAGATTATGAATTGGGTTTGAAAGCCGTCGAAGAATTAAAATCGTTGTTTCCTGAAGCCACAAATTTGGCACCAATTGCCTTGCAATGGATTTTGAGTTTCAACGAAATCAGTTGTATTATTCCGGGAGCATCAAAAGCCAGTCACGTCGAGTCAAATTTATCGGTTTATGATTTACCGGAACTGACTCCAGAGAAAATCGTTGCAATGAATGCAATTTACAAAAAATATATCAAGCCGGAAGTGCATCAATTGTGGTAATAAATTGTAGAAAAAATGTTTAGCCATTTTCTATGTATTGGATGCCGAAAATCAGCGGGAATTAAAAACAGACAAAAATATTGGACAAAGTATATGAGAAACATTTGAAGGACTAAAAACAAAAGCCATCCCAGAATAATCTGAGATGGCTTTAATTTTTATGCTAATTTTAAAGAAAGTTTATTTTTTAACCACGTTAACCGATTTCATATTCTTGCCTTGTTTCACAATGGTAAGATATTCTCCTGCTGGTAATTCTTCTCCAAACAGGATTGGAATGGTTTGAGTGTCTGATTTTTCGATGCGTTTTATCATTCTGGCCATCATATCATAAATGATAACTTCCACCTTTTCATTGCTATTGCTATCCACTTTTAGAGTAAACTGGGTGTGAGATGGATTAGGATAGACAATCACTTTGAAAGGATTGATCGCTTCTTCAGTTTCAACTTCTTTTGCATTTGACACTAGTCCTTGGCAAGAAGTAGTACATTTTCCGATGAAATCACCGTGGGCAAGATGTTCTTGTACTGCAGACTCGTCTACGCAAATTGTTACACAAGGATTCTTAGCACTGCCCGTTTTGTGGCAGATCGTAACTTTAGCATTACCACTGTTTCCAGCGAAGCAACGTGCGTCTTCCGCATCAACTTTGGCAGCCATCTCATATGGAATGGTATAAGAACATCCATTTGCATCAGTTACAGTAGCGATAAACCTTGCATCGGCCATAAGTGTCACATCTACAGAATAACTTCCTGAAATTGGGTTTGAAGTGGATGACGCGGAAACTGTTGCTGTTGCGCAAGTTATACCCGTTGAAAGAGCCGTGTTTGTATTTGCTCCAGGAGTCCAAATCTCATTTCCTCCCATAAAACCGCAAATCAATTGTCCATTTACGCGGAAAGGAGTTGCTACATAAGTTCCTGCTCCATTCATCATCGTGATTTTAATAGTGTAAGGAGCAGTTCCTCCTGATGGAGTTGCTGTAATGGTTGCCTTTTGGTCACCTGTATATCCATAGTATAAAGCTGGGTTATTTGTGGCAATAGTTGCCTTCAACATATTGTTTGAGACCGTTACTTTGAACGTACAAGTATTAGACATGTTATTACTGGTATCATAGGCATAGGCGGTTACTGTTGTTACACCAAGATTAAATACCACGTTACCAAGTGTTGTATAAGCATCTGCTGACGAAGTTGTAGCTCCACTTAAGGTATATTTTATTGAAATATTACAATTATCAGTCGCAGTGCCATCCCATCCGCTACCCAATTGTTTGTATGTGCAACCGACATTGTTAGCGTTAACCGTTTTGTCTGTTGTACAAATAATTACTGGGTTTGTGCTATCTATTACGGTTACTACCGCATTTGTAGTGGATATGTTTCCATTATTGTCGGTAACGGTCAGCAACACTGGGTTTGGTCCTAGATTAGCACAAGTAAAGGCGGTTTTAGAAAGAGTCAATGTTTCGATACCACAAGCATCAGAGGAACCGTTATTAACCAATGCAGCAGTTGTTGTTCCGTTTCCAGAAGCATTCAACTGGATAATCACGTTTTGAGCAACAGCTACTGGTGCAATTTCGTCTTTTACTGTTACTATTGCAGTTGCAGTGGATACGTTATTGTTGTTGTCCGTTACAGTTAAAGTAACTTCGTTTGGATTTGTTGCAATATCGGCACAAGTAAAAGCGGTTTTTGACAGTACCAATGTTTGGATTCCACAAGCATCGCTTGAATTATAGTTCACTGTAGCCGCAGTGGTTGATCCGTTTCCTGTATTATCCAGTTGAACAGTTACATCTTGTGCAATGGCAATTGGTGCAACCGGGTCTTGCACTGTTACTATTGCAGTTGCAGTTGCAAAATTTCCACTGTTATCGGTCACTTTTAAAACAACGCTTACAGGTGCTCCAACATTAGCACAAGTGAATGTATTTGGAGACACAGTGCTATTCATAATTCCGCACGCATCAGTCGAGCCATTGTTCACATCGTCAGCTATAATATACGCTTGGCCTGAATTGTCCAAATGAACAGTTATGTTCTTGGCGATTACTACAGGGTTTACGTTGTCTTCGACTGTCACTAGAGAGGTTATCGTTGAAACATTATCATTGTTATCGGTTACTGTTAAAGTAACTTCCTCTGGAGGACCAACATTTGCACAAGTAAATGTATTTGGTAATACAGCAAGTGATTTAATTCCACAAGCATCATTCGATCCATTGTCAACATCGCTCGCTACAATTGAAGCTACTCCTGATGCATCCAACTGAATGGTTATATCTTTAGCAATTGCAACTGGTTTTTCATTATCCTTAACGAATATCGTTTGGATTACTTGATCTGCTGGATTTCCGTTGATGTCGCTAACATTCCAAGCTATTGTAGTAGTTCCAACTGGATACAAACCATTTAATGCTTGATTATCGCTTCGAACGCCTATTGGCACTCCATTAACCCCGCAATTATCTGTTGCAGAAGCCGAAACAAGAACTGTTGCTCCGCAAACACCTGTATTAGTATCTACATTTATATCGCCATTAGTGGCAATAACTGGTTTCGTGTTATCTGTTACAATCACATCGAAAGAAGCAGTTAGCATACTTCCGTGTATATCAGTAGCTGTATAGGTTACAGTTGTTGTTCCTATTGGAAAAACTTCTCCTGAAATATGATTGCTGGTAAAAGAAGCTATGTTACAATTGTCAGCGGCATTAGGTTCGGACCAGTTAGCAATTGCTCCACAAATACCAGCATCATTATTTAAGGCGATGTTTGCAGGGATATTCGTAATTACTGGAAGTTCACTATCAGTTACAACCACATCGAAAGAAGCGGTTAAAAAGTTATCATGAATATCAGTGGCTGTATAGGTTACTGTTGTTGTGCCCACAGCGAATGCGTCACCCGATGCATGATTGCTTACAAGAGTAGCTATCGCACAATTATCTGCTGGTTGGGGTTGAATCCAGTTGACCACGGCACTACAATTTCCCGGATCATTAACTGTGAGCAAATTGGACGGCATTCCAGAAATTGCTGGTTTTTCGTTGTCTGTTACTATTACTTTGAAAGTGGCAATTTGAAAATTGTTGTGAATATCAGTGGCCGTATAAGTAACTATCGTTGTTCCTACTGGGAACACTGCTCCTGAAACATAGTCACTTGTTAAAGTAAGTATGTCACAGTTGTCTGTCGCAGTGGGCGCTGTCCAAGTTACTACTTTACTACAGTTTCCTGCATCATTGTTTACTGCAAAATCTGATGGCATTCCTGAAATTACTGGTTTCTCGTTATCGGTTATCTTAACCGTTTGAGTTTTTGCAAGCGCATTATTTCCATTTACATCAGTTGCATTCCAAGATATAGTAGTAGTTCCAACAGGGTATGGAGCAGTTAATGCCAATGCATCGCTTCTTGTTCCTATGGCTGCACCAACACCGCAATTATCAGTGGTGGTTGCTGATACTATTGTTATTGCTGCTCCACATTGGCTAGCATCTGCGGTTTGCAAAATATCTGCTGGAGCTGTTATAACCGGAAGTTCATTATCTAATACGGTTACTTTTTGAGTACAAGTATTTATATTTCCATGAATATCTGTTACTGTCCATTTTACAATTGTATCTCCCTGGGCGAAAATTGGAGAAATATGATCGTTTGTTACAGTGGCAACGGCGCAATTGTCATTAGTTGCAGGTGGTGTTAAAGTGATCTCTGCAGTACATAATCCAGTATCATTATTTACACTTACGTCTGAAGCGCAAGTTATGGTTGGTAGCTCAGTATCAGTCACCGTAACTTTTTGAGTACAAGTACTGCTATTGCTATGTATATCCGTTACCGTCCAAATTACAATAGTTTCTCCTATAGGATAAGTAGTAGATCCATGGTCATTGCTAACACTTAAGACTCCGCAATTGTCCCCTGTTGCAGGAGTTCCCAAGGCAATTACTGCAGAGCAAAGGCCTGTATCATTAGCTTGAGTTATATCCGGAGGACAGGTTATGGTTGGAGGTTCATTATCCGTTACCGTAATCATCTGTGTACTCCATGAATCATTGAGTGAAGGATCTATGGCAGTCCATATAATTGTTGTTTGACCTACTGGAAAAATCACGGCAGGAACTGCTAAAGGAGTTACAGGATCAACCGAAGGTGTTGGCAATCCTACATAATCCGATGTAACAGTTACATGACCTGAATTATCACTGGCTTCAGGGTATGAGATGTCCGTAGCTCCTTTACAAATAGTCACGGTATTATTTAAATTAATAGGTGGATTATTAGCAATGGAAGGGTCTATTTCGTCATTAACTACAATAGTTTGAACACAAGTGTTTGTTAGACCGTGCGAATCTGTAACCGTCCAATTGACAAATGTAGTTCCAATTGGAAAAGTTGCAGCTGGATGATCATTTACAACAGTTAATGTTCCTCCACAATTATCCGTAACAACAGGTTGCGATAATGTAATTGTAGCAAAAGCCGCTGCGGGATCTGTAACCGTAGTTATGGCATTTGGACAAATGATTTTTGGCTGTTCTGTATCTGTTACGGTTACAAGTTGATTACAAGTAGCAAAATTTCCTGCTGCATCCGTAACTTTCCAAATAACTGTAGTGGGACCTACAGGATAAGGGTCAGCCAATGTCAGTGCATCACTTCTAGTAGCGATTGTTATGACGCCAGCGCAAGCATCATCTGTTGTGGGAGGAGTTAAAGTAACGGCTGCCCCACATTCACCAGTGTCATTCGGTACGCTTACATTACCAGAACATACAATAGTTGGTAATTCTGTATCATTTACAGTTACTTTTTGTGTACAAGTTGAAATATTGTTGTGAATATCTTTTGCAGTCCATATCACATTTGTAACACCTACTGGAAATACATTAGATGAACTGTGATCGTTTGTAACTGTGAGTATTCCACAATTATCCGTTGTTACAGGACTTGATAGAATAACCGTTGCATCGCATTGTCCTGCAGTATTGTTTACAATTACATCTGCAGCACAGGTTATAGATGGTAGTTCATTATCAGTTACAGTAACTGTAAAACTGGTGTTGGCAATATTGCCATTTGTATCAGTTGCTGTATAGGTAACAATTGTAGCCCCTGTAAAGAAAGCAACAGAATCAGGATTTCCTGCAGTAACTGTTCCACCAGTTGGAATTGTGGCTGGCACGGGTGAACCCGCAGTATAGGCAACGGTGAGTGTGGTTGAACAGGCTGTATTGACTAAAGGATGGGTCCAATTATGAACTGCACTACAATTGCCAAGTCCGTCCGCATTTGTATTTAGCACTACATTTGCAATTGCATTTAAAGTTGGTTTAGGATATGCCGTAATCAAAACTGGTGCTGCACTAGCTGAACAACCTGTTACAGGGTCGGTAGCGGTCAACGTATAAGTTGTATTAACGGTTGGGTTAACAATAATAGTTGCTGTATTTGGTAGGACTGCCGCTGGACTAGCAGTCCATGTATATTGTGGTGCTGATAAAACGGCTCCGTTTATAACTACATTATCAATTGCCCACCAAGCTGTAGCAAAAAATACACCTAAGGAAGTATTAAACCTAATCTTTAAATTAGACTGATTTATGTAAGCATTTAAATTTATGTTATCTGCTATGAAATTATTATTAGCTCCTTGTGATGAAGTGTATGACTTCAAAGTTGTCCAACTGCTTCCGCCATCAGTAGAAACCTCAACAATGGCAGTACTTGAACCTACTTTAGCATAGGAATGATTGAATCCTAAGTTTAGAGAAGTATATCCATTTGTATTTATTACCGAAGAAGTTAATGTTGAAGCAGTGTTTGCTGCACCAAAAGACGTCGCAACTGCTATCATAAATCTACTTGCATCTATATTATTTGTGATTGTTGTAAGACCGGCAAGATAACCGCTAGCTCTCTGACTGAAAGCCGTTCCACCACCAGTGTTAGAACCTGTAGTAGTAAACGTAGGCGTGCCATTGAAATTTTCCGTAAATAAAGTAGCTGGTATGCTTGAAGCAATCGAAGTGGAACCGTTTATTGCCACACTACTTCCCCAACAAATTGCGGCTGAAGCAGCAGTTGCTGTTACTGAAGTAGGTAAAGCATTAATGGTTATGGAAGCTGTTGAAGATACTGAGCTACATCCGCCTGCAGCTGCCCTGAAATTGGTAACTATATAAGTACCTGCTGTACTTGAGGCTAAGTTAACTTCTCCAGTACTTGAGTTAACAAATACCAACCCTGCTGTTGACGTAAATGTGCCTGCTAATCCAGCACCACTAAATGAAGGTAAAGGATTGGCCTCATCTTTGCAAAATGGAGTTCCAGGATAACTAAAGGTGGCTACCGGTGGGGGTGTAATGGTTATAGATGCTGTAGCAACTATCTGAGGACAGCCACCTACTGTCGCTCTGGTATTAGTTACGGTATATGTACCTTGGGTACTCGCCGACAGATTTACCACCCCAGTATTGGCACTAACAAATATCAATCCGGGTGTTGAAGTAAAGGTACCTGCTGCACCTCCACCACTAAACACTGGAGACGGATTTGTTGCACTTTGGCAATAAGGATTTCCTGTATAACTGAATGTTGCCACTGGCACAGTTGTTATTGTAACAGAAAATGTTGCTATTACTTGTGCGCAACCTGCTGCTGCTACTCTGGTATTGGTAACAGTATAAGTTCCTGCAGCACTGGAGGCTAAGTTAATCTCCCCTGTAGTTGAATTTACGAATACCAATCCTGAAGTTGATGTAAAACTGCCTCCTGCTCCACCACCACTGAAGGTAGGAAGAGGATTAGCTTCATTTTTACAAAATGGCGAGCCTGTATAGCTAAAAGTGGCTATTGGCAATGGGGTTATGGTAATTGATGCCGTAGCAGTTTGTTGAGAACAACCTGCTGCATCTCGTGTATTAGTCACTGTATATGTACCTGGAGTACTTGATGCTAAATTCACTTGACCAGTACTTGAATTCACGAATACCAGTCCCGAGGTTGATGTAAATGTACCTGCAAGCCCGCCACCACTATAAGTTGGTAAAGGATTTGCCGCACTTTGGCAATATGGACTTGCCGTATAACTGAATGTGGCAATTGTAGAATTTATTGTGAGTGGAGTTGAAACAAACTTCACATTTCCAGGTCCCACACCGCCACCGTTATCTCCAAACCAAGTTACTCCTTCATATACCAAATCGAAAGTAAGATTATTGGTTCCTGCGGCGAGTGGTGTACCATAAACGCCTGCTATTGCGTTCGAAGCAGTTATTGTAAAATTATAGGTTCCCGTTGCTCCGGGAGTCAAACCTGCTGCATCTACGCGTACATAATAATCATTCCAGCTGGTGCCGTTGGTATTCCATTTTACGCCGATATTTATATCCTGGCCCGAAACATCATTCCAAGTTGCAGTTCCTATATTTTTTATTTGAATACTTACATTCCTTGTTTCACCGGCACACCAAGTTGGTGAACCTAGAGACATACTTACTAACTGACTTTTAAATGTTAATTGCGTGTAGGTTAAACTCACTCTTCCAGACGCGCCATTACCGCCAGTTTTGTTAGAATTTAAAAATGTTTCATCA
>JAAFGY010000193.1 GCA_010365135.1 Flavobacterium sp. | reverse complement strand
GCATGGAAAATTTAGCATTAATCGATTCATTTTCAGAGTTTAAAGACGATAAACTTATTGATCGTGTGACGCTTATGGCGATATTAGAAGATGTGTTTAGAAATGCATTGAAGAAAAAATTTGGTTCAGATGATAATTTTGATATTATCATTAATCCTGATAAAGGCGATATGGAAATATGGCAAAGAAGAGTTATTGTTGCCGATGATGATGTAGATTTAGACCATTTAGAAATTTCTCTTACTGATGCTAGAAAAATTGAACCCGATTTCGAAATTGGAGAAGAAGTTTCAGAAGAAGTGAAGTTGATAGATTTAGGAAGAAGAGCTATTTTGGCTTTGCGCCAAAACTTGATTTCAAAAATTCATGAGCATGACAATACAAATCTTTACAAACAATTTAAAGATTTAATTGGCGAAATTTACACAGCCGAAGTACACCATGTTCGTCCAAGAGTCGTTATTTTGATTGACGATGAAGGAAACGAGATTATTTTACCAAAAGAAAAACAAATCCCATCTGACTTTTTCCGTAAAGGAGATAATGTTCGTGGAATCATTGAAAGCGTTGAATTGAAAGGAAATAAACCTCAGATAATTATGTCTAGAACTTCTGAAAAGTTCTTGGAAAAATTATTCGAACAAGAAATTCCAGAAGTTTTCGACGGATTAATTATGGTGAAAAATGTAGTGAGAATTCCAGGCGAAAAAGCAAAAGTAGCCGTAGATTCTTATGACGATAGAATTGATCCAGTTGGTGCTTGCGTTGGGATGAAAGGGTCTCGTATTCACGGAATTGTTCGTGAATTAGGAAACGAAAATATTGACGTTATCAATTATACCAGCAATATTCAATTGTATATTACAAGAGCATTAAGCCCTGCAAAAGTTTCGTCTATCAAAATTAATGAAGAAACTAAAAGAGCCGAAGTTTTCTTGAAATTAGAAGAAGTTTCGAAAGCAATTGGTAGAGGTGGACACAATATTAAATTAGCGGGTCAGTTAACAGGTTATGAACTTGACGTTATTCGTGAAGGAGATGTTGCGGGTGCTGCTGCAGATGAAGATGACGTTGAATTAACAGAGTTTTCAGATGAAATTGAAGAATGGGTTATTGAAGAGTTTGCGAAAATTGGTTTAGATACTGCAAAAAGTATTTTGAAACAAGATGTTAATGATTTGGTAAGAAGAACTGACCTAGAGGAGGAAACAATTCTAGATGTAATGAGAATACTAAAAGAAGAATTTGATAGCTAATCAATTCTTTAAAAAATAAATTTTAAACCTTATTTTTCCTCTCCTGATGAGAGTTAGTGTGAGGAACAATATAGAAGGTAATATTAAATAGGTTTTATGTCTGAAGAGAAAGTTATTAGAATAAACAAAGTTTTAAGGGAATTGAATATTTCTTTAGAAAGAGCTGTGGATTATCTAAAAGATAAGGGTATTGTTGTGGAATCAAACCCAAACACAAAAATTTCTGAAGCGGAATTTAACATCCTGCAAAATCAATTTGCTGGCGACAAGGGGAATAAAGAAGCTTCAAAAGAAGTTGGAGAAGAGAAAAGAAAAGAGAAAGAAGCATTGCGCATTGAACGAGAAAAAGAAATCGAAGACAAGCGTAAGCAGGATGAAGAACGGCTAAAAAGCCAAGAAGTCATCAAAGCGAAAGCGAATCTTTCTGGGCCTGTCCACGTTGGAAACATTGATCTTAATCCTAAAAAAGTTGTTGTAACTCCACCATCACCACCAGTTCCAGTTGTTGAAAAAATTGAAACTCCAGTTGCTATAATTCCGGAGGAGAAACCAATTCAAAAAGAACCTGCTCCAATAGTCTCTCTTCCAAAAGAACCTGTACAAGAAAAAATTGTTTCAGAGAAAAAAGAGGTTAAACCAGTTCTTCCCGAGATAAAAGAAACCAAAAAAGAAGTTGCTGCTGTCAAAAAAGAAGTTCCTGAAATTGCGCTAGCACCTGTTGAGGAATCGATCACGACAAAATACACAAAATTATCGGGAGCTACACTGACGGGTCAAACTATCGATTTATCTCAGTTTAATAAACCTAAAAAGAAAAAAGAAGAGCCTAAAATTACGCCTAACAAACCTGGAACTCCTGGAGCACCTGGAAGTGCGGCTAATAATGCTAACAAAAATAAAAGAAAAAGGATTGCTCCAAAACCCGGAGCGCCAAGACCACCTGCGACTCCTGGAGTTCCAGGTGCGCCAAATCCTAATAAAATTACTCCAAATACTGGAGGTGGCGGATTTAATGCTAACAGAGGAGCAAGACCTGGTTTCGTAAAAGGAGCAAGACCTGCAATAACAGCTAAAGTTGAGCCTACCGAAGAGGAAGTAAAAAATCAAATTAGAGAGACTTTAGAGAAACTACAAGGAAAAGGTGGTAAATCGAAAGCGGCTAAATATAGAAGAGACAAAAGAGATACACACCGTCAAAAATCGGATGATGAGCAAAGAGCATTAGACGAAGGTAGCAAAACAATTAAAGTTACTGAGTTTGTAACCGTTGGTGAAATCGCTATTATGATGGATGTACCAATTACAAAAGTGATTGGGACTTGTATGTCGCTTGGAATAATGGTTACTATGAATCAGCGTCTTGATGCAGAAACATTGACTATTGTTGCTGATGAGTTTGGTTACGAAGTCGAATTTATCACTGTTGATATTGAAGAAGCTATTCAAGTTGTACCAGACAAAGAAGAAGATTTAGTTTTCAGAGCACCAATCGTAACCGTAATGGGTCACGTCGATCACGGTAAAACCTCTTTACTGGATTATATTCGTAAAGAAAATGTTATCGCCGGTGAATCTGGAGGAATTACACAGCATATTGGTGCTTATGGAGTGACTTTAGAAGATGGCCAAAAAATCGCTTTCCTTGATACACCAGGTCACGAAGCGTTTACCGCAATGCGTGCTCGTGGAGCTCAGGTTACCGATATTGCTATTATTGTAGTGGCTGCCGATGATGATATTATGCCACAAACCAAAGAGGCGATTTCTCACGCTCAGGCTGCTGGAGTTCCAATTATATTTGCTATCAATAAAATTGATAAACCAAACGCCAATGTTGAAAAAATCAAAGAAAAATTAGCAGGTATGAATTTGCTTGTTGAAGATTGGGGTGGAAAAATCCAATCTCACGATATTTCAGCAAAATTTGGAACAGGAGTTAAAGAATTATTAGAAAAAGTTTTATTAGAAGCCGAACTTTTGGATTTGAAATCCAATCCTAATAAAGCGGCACAAGGAACTGTTGTAGAAGCCTTTTTGGATAAAGGAAAAGGTTATGTTTCTACCATATTAGTGCAACACGGAACCTTAAGAATTGGCGATTATATGTTGGCTGGAAAACACCACGGTAAAATTAAAGCCATGCACGACGAACGAGGAAATATTGTGACTGTTGCAGGTCCATCGACTCCAGTATCAGTATTAGGTTTAGATGGTGCGGCAACTGCGGGTGACAAGTTCAACGTTTTTGAAGACGAAAAAGAAGCCAAACAAATTGCTTCGAAACGTTCTCAATTAATGCGTGAACAATCGGTTCGTACGCAGCGACATATTACGTTGGATGAAATTGGACGAAGAATTGCATTGGGTCAATTTAAAGAATTGAACATCATCCTTAAAGGTGACGTTGATGGTTCTGTTGAAGCCTTGTCGGATTCGTTCTCTAAATTATCTACCGAGGAAATTCAAATTAATATTATTCATAAAGGTGTTGGAGCTATTACTGAAACCGACGTAATGTTGGCTTCAGCTTCGGATGCGATTATTATTGGATTTAATGTACGTCCTGCTGGAAATGCTAGACAATTGGCCGACAAAGAAGAAATCGATATCCGTTACTATTCTATCATTTACGCCGCTATCGACGACTTGAAAGACGCAATGGAAGGAATGCTTGCGCCAGAAATGAAAGAAGAAATTCTAGGAACTGCCGAAATCAGAGAGATTTTCAAAATCTCCAAAGTGGGTTCCATCGCAGGTTGTATGGTTATGGACGGAAAAATTGCCAGAAATGCCAAAATCAGAATCATTAGAGAAGGTGTGGTGGTCTTTACAGGCGAACTATTGGCATTGAAACGTTTCAAAGACGATGTCAAAGAAGTTGCCAAAGGGTATGATTGTGGTATTCAAATTAAAAACTACAACGACATCGAAGAAAGAGATGTTATCGAAGCATTCCACGAAGTAGCTATCAAAAAGAAGTTAAAATAAAATTTCAAAATGTATTTAATAAGAAATCCCGAGCAATCGGGATTTCTTTTGTTTTAGATGGAAGTTAATTGCATTCCTGAAATCACGATGATTAATTTAAGAAAAAGGTTTGAATGTCTCAAAAAAATACTAAAATAGCAACGGACTTAATCTATTAATGAAATAACTATTGGTTCTTGCTAAAGCTGTAAATAGGCTACCTACTCGGTTTTATCAAAAGCACATTTTTGTATCGATCTTTAATATCCGCCAAAGTTTTTTCGGCTTCAATTCGAGTTTTAAAACTTCCAACCCAAACTTTATAATTGGGAGTATTGAAAACGATTGTGGCATCAATATCATTAAATTCTTGTCTGAATTCGTTCAGGGCTTTTTTAGCATTTTCGCTTCCACCGGTAAAAATTTGAATTTTATAGGAATCATTTACGGTAAGCGAAGCATTTATTTTTCTCTTTTCGTTGAGTAATTGCTCGAATTTTGGGTCTTGGGTTACCCTAACGCTTTGGTCCTGAGCGCTAACATAAGAAGTCGAAATACCAACAAATACGAAGGATAAAAGAAATTTTTTAGCGAATATACTTTTCATATTGCAATTATTTTTATGCAAAAATAGTGTTTAATAAATACAACAGAAACCTTGCCGTTATTTAGAATTAATATAAATTATATTTAAGACTATTTTAGGGTTTTAAGAATAGTTCTTAAAGTGTATTTTTGTCGAATATTTTTAAGAAAAGTGATTTTTATCATATTTTATATTTGAAAAAAGTCATATCAATATTGAGGATAATTACTATACTATATGAAAAAGATGGGTAACCATAGTTCGATTACAAAGAAATTGTACATAAGCTTAGCAATGATGCTAACCGTATCATTAACTTCTTATGCACAAGGTGCAGCAACGGCAGCTCCCGCAGCAACTGCGACTCCAGCAACAACTCCTGCTGTTACTCAAGGTGGCGATCCGGTAAAAGGGAAAGAAATTTTTAACACCAATTGTGCAGCTTGTCATAAACTGGATGCAAAAGCAACTGGACCAGCACTAAGAGGTATTGGAACAAAGTATGAAAAAGCTTGGTTTTACAAATGGATTCACAACAGTGCCGATCTAATTAAATCGGGCGATGCGCAAGCGATAAAAGTGTTTGAAGAAAACAACAAAATTCCAATGACTCCTTTTCCGCAATTGTCGGAAGCTGATATTGACAACATTATCGCTTACACTATGGAGCCAAAAGCGGCTGCTGCAGTTGCGGTAAGTGGTGCAAAAGTTCCAGGACCAGAGGCTAACTCAGGTGGGATTTCAAATAATGTAATTCTTGGCGCATTGTCTTTGGTGATGGCAATACTTATTGTAATGCTAGTATTGGTAAACAATGTTTTAAGAAAAGTGGCTTCGGCGAATGGAATAAACGTTGCGCCAAAACATCCCACTATTTCGATATGGAAAGCATTTGCAAAAAACCAATTTTTAGTATTGGTTACTGCAATTTTCTTATTATTGGCGAGTGCATTTTTTGTTTATGGATATTTAATGCAAATTGGTGTTGATCAAAATTACCAACCGGTTCAACCTATCCATTATTCACATAGAATCCACGCAGGAAGCAACGGAATTAACTGTAACTACTGTCACTCTGCTGCTCGTGTAAGTAAAAATTCAGGAATTCCTTCCTTGAATGTTTGTATGAATTGTCATAAAAATATCTCCGAAGTTTCAGATACTACAGCTACTGCTGAGTATTCAAAAGCGTTCTACGATAAAGAAATTGGTAAATTGTACAAAGCAGTAGGTTGGGATAAAGTCAATCAAAAATACACCGGAATTACGCAACCTGTGAAATGGGTTCGTATTCATAACTTGCAAAGTTTTGTGTACTTCAATCACTCACAACATGTAACTGTTGCAGGAGTTGCTTGTCAAACGTGTCACGGTCCCGTTCAGACTTATGAGATTCAAAAACAATTTGCTCCAATGACAATGAAGTGGTGTATTGATTGCCATAGAAAAACTGAAGTTAAAATGGAAGGCAACGACTATTATACCAAAATTCACGAACAACTTTCCAAAAAATATGGTGTAGACAAATTGACTGCAGCACAAATGGGCGGATTGGAATGCGGAAAATGCCATTATTAATTTGTTGATTTGGTGATTTGTTGATGTGATTTAACAAATAACCGAATAACCAAATTATCAAGTAAAAGAAAAATTAAGAAGCTAATATTTATATAGAATATGTCATCAAACAAAAAATACTGGAAAAGTGTTGAAGAACTAGACGGAAAGAGTTCTATTGTTGAG
>JAAFGY010000192.1 GCA_010365135.1 Flavobacterium sp. | reverse complement strand
TCTGTCTTTCCGAAAATGCAATCAAATTTTTGAGTTCAGAAATAGGACACGAAATAATATTCCCTTCTCCATCTTTGTCATTCAGCCTGGGCAGCCTATAAGCAACATTCATTCTATCTAGAAGAGACGTATTAAAGTCTTTTTCCAATTGCTGAATAAATTTTACCGACTTGTCAATTCCGCATCCGCTGGCGGAAGTGGTTTTTTCATCTACACATACTATAATAAAACGATTGTGAAAGATTTCAATGCAAGCACTCATGGTTTTTCCGTGCGAAGTCCACTGAGAAATAAAACTTTCTGCTTTAGTTTTTAGTTGAGTAATTTCATTTTCAGAAAACTCACGGATGGATTGGTATATCCATACCCGTGAGTGCAATGGCATCTCTTTAAAGGTTATCATTTTTATTTATTTATAACGTTCAAAGTTGAAAAGTTGGAATGTCAAAGTTGGAATGTAGGAATGTTGGAATGTTTTGTAAATAACTAACCCCTTTTGACTTTAGGGATCCTTTAAACCTTAAAAAAACCTTGCAACTTTAAAACCTTGAAAAAAAACCTTAAAACTTTAAAACTTTTCAACCTTAAAACTTTTCAACTATCTTTATCGTTAACAATACTCCTCATAAGCGGCCTTTAGGTTATCGGCAATCAGCTCTCCCGACCTTCCTTCAATATGGTGACGTTCTACAAAATGAACCAGTTTTCCATCTTTGAATAAGCCTATACAAGGTGATGACGGAGGAAATGGCAGAAAATGTTTGCGTGCCTGTTCAACGGCTTCAGTATCGAAACCGGCAAACACAGTTGTAATACGATCAGGGCGCTTGGTTTCTAACAATGAAAGTTTTACTGCCGGACGTGCGGCACCGGCAGCACATCCGCAAACTGAATTAACAACTACTAAGACGGTGCCTTTTGAGTTAACGGCAGCATCTACTTGCTCAGCGTTGCGGAGATCTTCAAAACCAACAGAGGTAAGTTCTTCCTTCATTGGCATTACTAATTGTTCTGGATACATGGTGTAAAATTTAAGAATTAAAATAAAATTCAAGGTTTTAAAGAGAACCCTAATAAACTCTGTAAAGTTTTTAATTTGTACTCGTAATTATAAATCATTCGCTTGAACCTATATTAAAAACGGGATAAAAGTTATGTTTTATAAGTCCTTTAATTGGATTGTTGCGTGATAACAATCGTCATTTTGATATTTTACCATTTGACATCCGCCACTTTAGCTATAGGTACTTTTGCATTTTGTATGGATACTTGTTGTGCTACATTACGTGCCATTTCCATATAGGCAATAGCTTGCGGTGTATTGTCTTGCAGTACAGCCGGACGGCCTGCATCACCAGATTCACAAATACTTTGTACCAATGGTATTTCGCCTAATAGTGGAACTCCTAATTCTTCTGCAAGTTTTTTTGCTCCGTCTTTACCAAAAATATAATAGCGTTTTTCAGGCTCGTCTGGCGGACTGAAATAAGACATGTTTTCTACAATGCCTAAAACGGGTACATTTATTGTTGGTAACTGAAACATTCCAACTCCTTTTTTCGCATCTGCCAACGCCACAAATTGAGGAGTACTTACAATTACAACTCCATTCAAAGGAACGGCGCCAACCAACGTTAAATGAATGTCACCGGTTCCGGGAGGTAAATCAATAATCATATAATCCAATTCCCCCCAATCTGCTTCCTGAAACAATTGAACAACCGCTTTTGATGCCATTGGTCCACGCCATACAAGGGCTTGGGAGGTGTCCACAAAAAATCCGATAGATAATAATTTGACCCCAAAACTTTCTATAGGAATCATTTTATTTACACCGTCAATCTCTTTAGTCATAGGCTTTGCATCCATTACATCAAACATAATGGTTTGTGAGGGACCATAAATATCGGCATCAACCAAACCAACCGACGCGCCTAACTTCACCAAAGCCAAAGCTAAGTTAGAAGCTACTGTTGATTTCCCGACACCACCTTTGCCTGATGCTACCCCAATAATGTTTTTTACGTTTGGCAACATAGGTCCACTGCCTTTTCGCGATGATACATCGGATGTCATTTTCACATTTACATTCGCTTCTTTACCTATATACTGCAGAATTGCATTTACACAATTCTTGTGAATCAGCTCTTTCAGTGGGCAGGCTGGCGTTGTAAGTACTACGGTAAAACTTACGTTTTTACCTTCTACTTCTAAGTCCTTTATCATACCAAGCGTTACCAAATCTTTTTTCAAATCGGGATCTTCTACATTTTTTAAAGCTTCTAAAACTTGTTCTTTCGTAATATTCATTTTTGACCTCCTTTTTTATGTTTTTCTTTCTTAATTTTCTTCTGAAAACGATTCACTAAATTTAATTTGCTGTCAAATTTTATTTTCTATTTACTTCCCTTATCATAACCATTTTATCATCACCTACAGAAACTAAATAATTATGATACGTACTCCAAATTAATTTGTTTACAGAATGCGTATGTGCTTCAAAATTTTCCTTAGTGATGCGTTTTAATAACTGATATGTTTTTGAATCCCAAATTTTTATGGTTTTATCACGGCTGGCAGTGGCAAATAAAGTAGCATCAGGATTAAATACTATATCGTAAATAGCCCAATTATGTGCAGGAATTGACTTTACTAATTCATAATTTCCTACTTGCCAAATATTCAAATGAGCATCTCTTCCTCCTGTTAAAAGGAATTTGCCATCGGGGCTGTAACGCACAACATTTGCTGCAAGTTCATGCGCAATAAAATCTTTTTTATGATCCAATGTGTGCAAGTCAAATACAAGAATGTTGCAGTCACCTAAGGCAACAGCTATTTCGGAAGAAATATAATTAAAATCAATGCTGCGTACTTTCTCATGTGATAGTTTTTTCATTTTAATCAATGATAAAGTATCGAGTGAGCAAACGGCAAAATTACCATCGCCACCTGCTGTATAAAAACAATTGGTTTTTAATGAATATTTTATATCAAAAACGGGTGCCTGATGATGTTGCAGCATTTTGATTTCTTCTTTTTTCTCTAAATCAAGGATGTGAATACTTCCTATAGTTGTTCCCGCAAGCAATATGTTTTTTTCAGGAATATGACAAATTGTATAAATAGGCGCTGGCAATGATGCTGAAAATTTTTCGGCTTGCAGGGTTTCTAAATTCCATAGTGCAATAAACCTATCACTGCCCCCTGTAAAAACAGTATGTTCAGATATGCCTTTATCCATTGCATATACACAGCCGCTGTGTCCAGTAAGCGTTGCGATGTGTTTTACATCAATGTTTATTTTTTTTATTGTCTCCATTTTTTTAGTTTAAAGTTGAAAAGTTAGAAAGTTAGTTTTCATAGTCGGTTAATTTTAAAACCAAATCCTAACTTTTTACTTTGAACTTTTCAACTGTTTTTCTTTAATAACACCAAATCGAAAAATTATTTTTGCTTTACAAAATTAATAACTCCACCTTTTAAGATAATTTCAACTTGTCTCTCACTGATATTGTAAGTAAGTGGAATCCTAATATTTTTTCCAACTACAGTAGCGGTTACTAAAGCTCTGTTTTTGATGGCTGTCCTTAAGCCTTCTATCCGTAAAATATCGCCTTGTTCCAGTTTATCCCAGTCAGTAGCGTTTTTAAATTCGAAAGGAATTACACCAAAATTGATCAGGTTCTGCCAACCGATACGGGCATAAGATTTGGCAATAGCAAACCTTTGTCCAAGATATCGGGGAGCCAATGCAGCATGTTCTCTGCTTGAACCCTGGGCGTAATTTCTGCCTGCTATAACACAAAAGCCACTATGGTTTTGAATAGCTCGATCATAGAAACTTTGGTCAACGGCATAATAAGCATATTTACTTATCTCCGGAATATTTGAACGTAAAGGCAGTACATCGGCACCCGCTTTCAGTATTCCATCTGTTGAAATGTCATCTCCCATTTTCAATAGGATAGGAATTTCCAGTTCATCCGGAAGTTCTTCAAAATCGGGAAGGGTTTTAATGTTTGGTCCCTTAATCAATTCAACAGATGCACCATTTGGAGCAATCAGCATCTGCTTACTTATCTTCATTTGGGCTGGCTCTTTCCATTTTGGATAAGCAATATTCATTAAAGATTCGAGGTCTCGGGGGTCAGTAATTTTCCCCGTAAGTGCGGCCGCAATAGCAGTTTCCGGACTACATAGATATACCTTGTCATCCAGTGTACCCGAGCGTCCCGGAAAATTACGAGGCATAGTTCGGAGACTGATAGTATTGGTAGCAGGAGCTTGTCCCATACCGATGCATCCCATACAACCCGATTGATGAAGGCGTGCACCAGAAGCTATCAAAGATCCAAGAGCACCCATTTCTGTCAAATTTTCTAACACTTGGCGGGAGGAAGGATTGATATCCAAGGAAATATTGGGGGAAATAATTTTCCCTTTTACAATTTGAGATGCGATCCAAAAATCACGTAGTCCAGGATTTGCAGAAGAACCAATAACGACTTGTTGCACTTTTAATCCGCTAGCTTCTCTTACTGGAACAACATTGCCGGGGCTGCCGGGAAGTGCAATTAAAGGTTCTAAGGCAGCCAAGTCGATTTCTATATTATGATCGTATGATGCACCTTCATCCGCTTCCAATTTTATCCACTGGTCTTCCCTTCCTTCTTGTCTGAGAAATTCACGGGTGATTTCATCGGAAGGGAATACCGAAGTTGTAGAACCTGTCTCTGTTCCCATATTGGCGATAACATGACGATCCCAAGCACTGAGAGATTTCAGACCGGGTCCATAATATTCTAAGATATATCCACGTCCTCCAGTAACATCAAACCTGCGAAGCATTTCTAAAATCACATCTTTAGCGCTTAGCCAGTCGGGCAACTTTCCAATGAGTTTGATGCCCATCACTTTTGGCATTTTAACAAAATATGGTTCACCTGCTGACGCGAGGGCTACATCCAACCCGCCCGTACCGATGGCAAGCATTCCTATACCGCCTCCGGCAGGAGTATGGCTGTCTGAACCCAAGAGCGTTTTGCCTGGCTTACCAAACCGCTCCATGTGTACCACATGACTAATTCCGTTTCCTGACCTGCTGAACCAGAATCCAAAACGTGACGCTGCCGACTCTAGAAATAGATGGTCATCCATATTCTTATAATCCGTTTGAAGTAGGTTGTGGTCTACATATTGAACTGCGACCTCCGGTTTGATTTTATTTAAATTAAATGCTTCCAATTCTAGCATCACCAATGTACCTGTGGCATCTTGTAATAATACCTGATCAATTTTCAATCCGATTTCCGTTCCGGGATTCATCTCTCCGGAAATAAGATGAGAACTAATCAATTTTTGACTAACGTTTTGTGTTTTCATTATTAATAAAAATTAGGCCCACACCTTCGTTCCTTCGGTGCAGTTTTAAAAAAATAAATTTTGGAACGTGATCGAAGAACACTGGTTACTACTTTTGTAGAATTCCACATTCTTCTTGATGTGAATTTGGATATAAAATTAAATCCGTCAACAACTTTTGTAATCATCGAAATTAATCCTGAAAATTATTGCTTTTATGCGAGCCATCGCAATACGGCTTCTTCTGTGAATGTCCGCACCGGCATAGGAAATTTTTTTGCTCTTTTGTTTCTGAACCGTCATCTTTTTTTACTACCGTAATGCTTCCTTCTACCATGATTGGACCGTTTGCCAGCACAGTTACTTTAACGTTTGTGTTTTCCGTTTTGTCGGTTTTTTTATTCAAGTCATTTATTCAACTAATATAGCTTCAGGATATTTGTCTTTCCATACTTTATAAGCATCCATACTCCGGACAGTGATTGTTGTTTTGTAATCCAATTTTATTTTAATTTTTGGACGGTTATCGAGGATTATTATTTTTGTTTTCATCATACTCTTGTTTCATTGTTCCTATTCTTTACGCCAAACTTAAATTTGTTTGGGCTGTTTGTATAATGGAACCATAGAACAAGCTTCGCCATACATAATACTTTTTGCAACAGAGCGTAAAAGTCTTGTAATTTCAACATAAGCAGCTTTAGGTACAGGTAAATGGCCACAACCTTTTATAACGATGCGGGCATCCTTATAATCATTGATATTTAGTTTGTTAAGTTCCTCATTATACAAAACTGTTTCAAGTGTTTCTAAATCACCGAACATGACCTTTTTTACATAAGGCTCTAATTGTGTTGCCAATAGCATATATGCCCAGGTTGGAACAACAGCATCAACTGAACAAATAAGTGCAACGTATTTATCTGTGTATTTACTCCAGTCTTCATTCCTGACAAATTCCCTAAAGTCTTTTTCTTTCAATATCAAACCTTGAAACAAGTGCTCTTTTATATCAAACAATACACGATCGCCCTGAGGGTAAAACTCTTCAAGATCGATGGTGATGATGCCACTTAATGCTACTTTATTAATTATTTCTTTTTCCATTTTACATAAATCCTAATTCAAGTTGTGCCTCTTCGCTCATCATTTCTTTATCCCATGCTGGCTCATAAGTCATTGTTATTTTGGCTGATTTAACTCCTTCTATTTCACGCAATTTTTGTTCTGTTTCAGGT
>JAAFGY010000191.1 GCA_010365135.1 Flavobacterium sp. | reverse complement strand
AATAAAATTTTAATTATTTTTAATTATATTATACTATCACTCCTTTTTATCAATTGTGATAATAAAAATGATGATTTTAACTATGTACCCGAAGAGGGTACGACGACAACACAAGTATTAATTAAAACAGATAAGGCAAAATATTTGCCAAATGAAGTGGTTGTTTTTACTGTTGAAAAGGTTGTTGCCAACAGTAAAATTAGATATAAATATCTAAATACTATATTGTTAGAGCAACCCTTAACAAATACAAGTTGGACTTGGACTCCTCCCTCTAAAGATTATCGAGGATATATGGTAGAAGTGTATACTGCCACAAATGAATTGGAAACCATCATTGGTACCACTGCCTTGGATGTTTCCTCTGATTGGATTAAATTTCCTAGATATGGTTTTTTATCCCAATTTGGCACAATGACCGATACACAGATTGCGACAACATTGGATAACCTAAAAGACCATCATATCAATTCGTTGCAATTTTATGATTGGGGAAATAAACACCACTCACCTTTAAAAATGAATGGGAGTTCTCCAGCTGATACCTGGCTTGATATTTCTGGAAGAATAATGACTTTTAATACCGTAAAAAAATACATAGACAAAGCACATAGTATCAATATGGCTTCAATGAGTTATAATTTACTTTACGGAGCTTGGAGTGATTATAGTTCAGACGGTGTTTCGAATCAGTGGTTTTTATATAATGACCAAAATCATAATACCATCAATAAACACGACTTGCCAGATTCTTGGCAAAGCGATATTTTCATAACTAATCCCGGAAATACTGCTTGGCAAACCTACATTTTTGACAAAACCAATTTGATATACAATAATTTGAATTTCGATGGTTGGCATCTGGATCAGTTGGGAGATAGAGGTAAAGTATTTGATTACAACGGTAATTTGATTCCTTTGAATGAAAGTTTCACCCCTTTTCTTCAAAACCTTAAATTGAAATTTCCTAACAAAAAAAATATGCTGAATGCGGTGGCTCAATACGGACAGTCCAATATTCTGAGTGCCCCAGTTGATGTGGCTTATACAGAAATTTGGGATCCTCGTGATGGATATAAAGATTTGGCTGAAATCATACAAGAAAATAATACCCTTTCGGGCAATAAATTAAACACTGTTTTGGCGGCTTATATGAATTATGACAAAGCCAATAGTCCTGGGTTTTTTAATACACCAGGAGTCTTATTGACTGATGCCGTTATTTTTGCTTTCGGAGGTTCTCATTTAGAATTGGGAGAGCATATGTTAGCCAAAGAATATTTTCCAAATAATAATTTACAAATTGATGGAGAATTGAAAAAATCACTTTTCGAATATTATGATTTTTTAGTCGGATATCAAAATATATTACGTGATGGAGGAAATTTCAATACACCAATTCTATTTTCTGGAGATGGGAAAGTAAATTTAAAAAGCTGGCCTCCTGCTTATTCAAATATTGCTGTTGTCGGAAAAAAAGTAGAGAACAAGCAAATTATTCATCTGATTAATTTTTCAAATGCCAATAGTTTAAATTGGAGAGATACGAATGGTGAGCAAGCAAAGCCCTCAATAAAAACAAATTTTATTTTGAATCTTCAAAATAGCCAAACGGTTGCGAAAGTTTGGTACGCATCACCTGATTTAAATGGAGGTGCTTCAAAAGAATTGTCTTTCAGTCAAGTTGGTGGTAATCTAGTATTCAAAATTCCATCACTTTACTATTGGGGAATGGTTGTAATTGAATACAAATAGCATGTAAGTTAGTTTGCTTTGCTGCTTGTCTTCTTTATTTCTATGATTTTCTTATTTATATATTCTTGCCAACTTTAAAATTTTAATTGGTTAGTAATTTGTTCAACTGAAATTGTATATGGGTATTGGTATATTAATTCCTAGAACTTCATTTAAAATACAGGAAAATTAAGGAGGCAGGCAGCTTTTTTTAGAAGGTAAATTCAGTAATAGATTTTTTAGCAACAACGGATTGATACCCTGCTGATCCGTGCGAATATCATTAAAAGCGAATCTATTGATTTTATATCAATGGCATTTGATAATAATACACATAAAATAATCATGAAAATTAAGTTATATATTATAGCCACGGCGGTGGTAATTGTTACTGGTCTAGTTGCATCGTGTAAAAGCGATTACAGAGTTTTGTATACTTCCCCTAACTTTAGCATACACAATGATAAAGTGATACAAGGCCAGAACATTGCCAAAGTACTGTCGGCAGAATCAATTCAATCCAATTATAAAAGTACGGATAATGAAACTTACTCCAATTTAATCTCCTTCAAGTTCAGTATCAATGAGAAAGACAATGATTTAGCACAAGGGTTAGACCGTCATATTTTGGTTTTAAACCAAAAAGATTCTCCGATATATGTTTTTGGTCAACCACAGACGGAAAGTGTATCGACTTCTAAGGGAATTTTACCTACCAATACCGATTTTACTTTTAGAGTGGATATGCGAGCAGTATTTCAACAATTTAAAGAGAAGGGATTTTATCAATGTATAGATGGTTCCAAAATAGCCCAATCTGATTTTAAAGGTTTATATATTGCGGGAGGTTCCTTGCCGCTTAGTTGGGATTTTGTCAATTTGGAAGAACGAGGGCTCAAAATGTCGGATAAAGACAATGACGGTATTTTTGAAATCACTGTAAAACTAAATCCATTAATTCCAGTTAAGGATAAAACCTGGAAATTGACTCAAGATATTTCCAGCAAAGCGACCTATACTTCACAGCAACCAATCGTAGATGCTTTGTATACACTTTCTTTAGAAGAGGCAAAATTAGCTATAGAAAAAGACAGTACCTTTAGAACGGGAGCAAAATGGGCAGGTGTCTGGACGCGAGATATTAGTTACAGTATAGTTTTGGCGTTTGCCTATTTGGAACCAGAAGTGGCAAAAATAAGTTTGCTAAAGAAAGTAAAAAGAGACCGTATTATTCAAGATACGGGTTCTGGTGGTGCTTGGCCGGTTTCCTCTGACAGAACTACTTGGGCATTAGCTGCATGGGAAGTATATAAAACTACTGGCGATATGGCTTGGTTAAAAAAAGCCTATACAATTATCAAAAATTCGGCAGCTGATGATTATAAAACTATTCGCAATTCGCAAACCGGAATGTATTCAGGAGAGTCGTCTTTTTTGGATTGGAGAGAACAAACTTACCCAAAATGGATGTCAAATATGGATATTCATGTGTCGCAAAACTTAGGAACAAATGTGGTTCATTATCAAACGCATCAAATTTTGTCCAAGATGGCAATGATTTTGAGAGAACCCCATCAAGAATACGATTCTATTGCTGCAGCCATAAAGAAAGGAATTAATGAACATTTATGGATGAAAGACAGAGGTTATTATGCTCAATACCTTTACGGGAGGAGTTTTCTGACTCCCTCTAAACGATTTGAAACTTTGGGGGAGTCGTTGGCAGTTTTATTTGATGTTGCTGATGAAAATCAAAGCAAAGCTATTCTATCCAAAAGTCCGTTGACAGCTTTTGGTGTGACTTGCATTTATCCTCAAATTCCGGGTATCGCGCCTTACCATAATAATGCGATTTGGCCTTTTGTACAATCCTATTGGAATTTGGCTGCAGCCAAAGTCGGTAATGAACAAGTATTAAATCACGGTTTGGCTTCACTTTACAGAGCAGCAGGTTTGTTTTTAACCAATTATGAAAATATGGTTGCGGAAACGGGGGATTTTAAGGGAACCGAAATTAACTCTGATCACATGCTTTGGAGTATGGCAGGAAATCTGTCGATGGTGTACCGTGTTTTTATTGGTATGGAGTTTACTGAAGAAGGGATTTTATTTCATCCAGTTATTCCGCAAGTTTATGGAGGGTTTAAAAAGCTAGAGCATTTTAAGTACAGAAAAGCTAATTTGAATATTACAGTCAAGGGCTATGGCAATCAAATTGCTAGTTTTTCTGTCGATGGTAAAAAGTCTGACAGCCATTTTCTTGCAAATAATGTCGTTGGTAACCACACCATTGAAATTGTAATGAAAAACAATAATTTTGGTTCCGCAATCTCTTTAGCCGAAAATCATTTTTCGACAGCTAGTCCACAAGTTAAACTGATGAATGGGGCACTTAGCTGGAATCCAGTAGTTGGTGCAGCGACGTATACAATTTATAAAAATGGAACGGCAGTGCAGCAAACGAAGGGAGCAAGTTATCCTATTCAACAAAATGTATTTGCAGAATATAAAATTAGTGCCATGGACGACAAAGGGTATGAAAGTTTTACGAGCGAGCCTATTTTGGTGTATCCATCTTCTTCTGAACAAAAAATCGAAATTGAAAATTTTGCAACACAATCGGATAAGCCTTATATTAATTTTTCCGGAAATGGTTTTGTAGCAGTGTCAAAAAGCCAAAATAAAGAACTTTTATTAAAAGTAATGGTGTCGGAAAGCGGGATATATCAAGTTGATTTTAGGTATTCTAACGGAAGCGGTGCTTGGAATACGGATAATAAATGTGCCATTAGGAGTATGTACGTGAATGACCATTATTCGGGCGTTATTGTAATGCCACAACGAGGTATCAACGAATGGTCGGACTGGGGTTACAGCAATTCACATCAAATGCAATTAAATAAGGGTATAAATTTTATCAAAGTTGTATTTGAAGAGTGGAACAATAATATGAATGTAGATGAAAATACTGCCATGCTTGATTTTTGTCGTGTTATAAAAATGTAAAAAAAATAGAAATAAATATTTCGGCATTAGCATTTATGTAAAGTAAATAAGCCGCAAGATATAGGTGATTAAATAAAAGAAAACCTATAATAGTAATCCAGTTCTATCATGAAAAAAATATCCTTATATGTGCTACTAATCCACCTGTTGATGCAGTTTAATGTTAACGCACAAAATTCAATAAAAGAATTGCAAATGCTGGGCAATTGTTCGTCATATAATATAAGCACTAACAAAGTAATTTTCAATTGTGAAAACCAAGCAAAAGTACAACTACAATTTTGCAGTGGAGCGGTTATAAAAGTATGGATATCTGCAGATGGAACTTTTAATCGTTCTAACGAATCCTTTGCAGTTGTCAATGAAGATCTCGGTTGGTCAGGGAATATAAATGTTAACGAAGAAACGTCAGCTTATGAGATTTTTACCGAGCAATTGAGAATTAGGGTGAATAAATCGCCGTTTAAATTGCAGGTATTCGACAAATATCAAAAATTATTATTTGGTGATTTCAATGAAAAAGGATTCGTTAAGAGAAAAAGTCAAATTGCTAGTTACAAAACACTGAAGTCAGATGAGCAATTTTTTGGATTAGGAGAAAAAGCAGGTTCACTCAACCGTCGAGGCAAGAGTTATAAGATGTGGAACAGCGACCAACCATGCTATGGTGTAAATGAAGACCCGCTATATAAGAGTATTCCTTTTTTTATGAGTAGCAATCATTATGGGATTTTCTTTGACAATACCTATAAAACGGAATTTAAATTTGGCAGTGAATCCAATGACTATTATTCTTTTGAAGCACCTGGAGGAGAGATGATTTATTATTTTATGTATGGGAATGACTATAAGCAAATCATTCAAAATTATATCTCGCTTACCGGTAAACCCATCATGCCTCCCAAGTGGGCATTGGGATTTTCGCAATGTAGGGGAAATTATACGCAGGAATCCCAAGCAAAGGAAATTGCTGGGGAGTTCAGAAAAAGAAAAATTCCCTGTGATATTATTTATCAGGACATTGGGTGGGTTGATGGACTTCAAGACTTTGACTGGAAAAAAAGCAATTACAGCAATCCGAAACAGATGGTAAAAGAGTTGGGTGATCAAGGCTTTAAAATGATTGTGTCACAGGATCCGGTAATTTCTCAAGTAAATAAAAAACAATGGGAGGAGGCCAATTCCAATGGTTATTTTACCAAAGATATCCGTACAGGTAAGAGTTATGACATGCCGTGGCCGTGGGGAGGTAATTGTGGGGTTGTTGATTTTACCAAACCTGAGGTTGCCAATTGGTGGGGCGACTATCAGCAAAAACCTTTGAATGATGGAGTTCGTGGATTTTGGACTGATATGGGAGAACCAGCATGGAGTAATGAAGATGCTTCGGACCGCTTAAACATGAAACATCATCTGGGAATGCATGATGAAATCCATAATGTTTTTGGTTTGACTTGGGACAAGGTAGTTACCGAGCAGTTTTACAAACACAATCCCAATAAGCGCATTTTTCAAATGACACGTGCTGCTTATGCTGGGTTGCAACGCTATACGTTTGGCTGGTCGGGTGATTCCGGCAATGGCAATAATGTGTTGGAAGGCTGGAGTCAATTTGCCAACCAGATACCGGTTGGACTATCGGCAGGTATGGGAATTATACCGTTTTGGACTTGTGATATTTCGGGCTATTGTGGTGATATTAAAGATCATGATGCTATGGCAGAATTATATATTCGTTGGATGCAGTTTGGTGTTTTCAATCCGCTGAGCCGTGCGCATCACGAAGGAGGGAATACGGCAGAACCTTGGGTTTTTGGTGCTGAAGCTGAAAATTTAACACGAACAGCTATTGAACTAAAATACACACTAATTCCTTATATCTA
>JAAFGY010000190.1 GCA_010365135.1 Flavobacterium sp. | reverse complement strand
AGGAAAAGATTTGGATATAAAAGTCCGAATGAAATATTTGAACAAAAATTTATACAATCAGCCTAAAGTTGCATTTATTACTTGAATCCACCATATTAAATTGAAATTAATTAAAAAAATACTCCAAACCAATCTATTTAAAATTACTTCTCTAAATAGTTTAAGTGTTCTGATAAGAATTGGGATTGGACTGGTTACCTCAAAACTATTGGCTGTATTTATCGGTCCGAGTGGAATGGCATTGGTGGGGAATTTCAGAAATTTTGTGGGTTCTTTTGAAACGATTTCGACTTTAGGTTCTCAAATTGGAATAGTTAAATATGTAGCTGAAAGCAAAGAGGACGAAACTGAACTGAAAAAGTATGTTTCGACAATTTTTATAACTATTTTAGGAGTTTCATTTTTTCTAGGTGGGATGTTATTTTTTCTTGCCGATTATTGGAACGAACTAATTTTTGGAGTTAATTTTAAGTATAGCTTTGTTTTTAAAACTTTTGCTTTTGCGTTGCCTTGGTATGCTTTGTCGCTGGTTTTGGTTGCTATAATAAATGGTTTAGGTAAGTTTAAAAAAGTAATTTATATTACAATAATAGGAAATGCAATTGGTCTTATAGTATCGATTTTGTTTGTTTCCCAACTTAAGACCTTGGGGGCATTATTGTCAATTATACTGACTCCTTCTTTATTGTTTTTGGTTTCATTTTATTTTATTGCAAAAGAACTTTCCATTGTAACTTCAGTGCGGTGGCGTTTTTTTGATTTTAAAATCATAAAGAACTTATCTCATTATTTTTTAATGGCTTTGGTTTCAGGGATTATTGGTTCGATCGTTTACATTGCAATTAGGAAAAACATTATTGCCAATGTTGGTCTTCAAGAAGCTGGTTATTGGGAGTCAATTACTAGAATATCATCCTATTATCTACTATTTGTTTCCACAATTTTGACAATTTATTTTTTTCCAAAGCTTGTAAGCTCGAAAAACAATCAAGAAACAAAAAAAGTCTTTTGGAGTTATTACAAAAATATTTTACCACTTATAATTGTTGCTCTAATAGTTATTTTTTTTGCTCGTTTTTTTATTATAAAATTGCTTTTTACTAGTGCATTTCTATCAGTTACAAGTTTGTTTTTTTGGCAATTAATAGGGGATTTTTTTAAAACCGCAGCTTTGATTCTTGGCTTTCAATTTCTTGCAAAGAAGATGACATCGGCTTTTATTGTTTCAGAAATAGCATCTCTTGCAGTATTTTATTTTTTGAGTATTTTTTTAGTACCTTTATTTGGAATTCAAGGTGTTGTTATGGCTCAAGCCTTTGATAACATTATATATTTCTTGATTTTGTTGATTTATTTTAGAAAGATTTTGTTTTGAATGTTATAAAATCAAATTAATTGACTTTAAAATTAATTAAAATGATGTTCTTAATTGAATTGGCTCAAAATTTAGGTATTTTTGAAAAATAAATAATTTACAATGATTCCATTATATTTCGATCCAGGAACAGGCGCTTTAATTGTTCAGTTTTTAGCTGCAGCTGTGGCAGGTTTCTTATTATTTTATAGAACGGTCAAGATGAAAATAAAATCTATTTTTGGTTTAAAAGATAAGAAAGAAGACGATTTCATGGATGAATTGGACGATAAGGAAGAACAAAAATAAATGGAATCAAAAAGAATCACTTCCTCTTTTAGAGATCCTTCGGGTTATGTTTTTATCGAAGGTAACACGGTAAAAAGAGTTTTAAAGCCCATCTATTTTGAACAATATAACAGTTTAACCGCAAGTGGTTTTTATCAAAATCTTTTTGATAAAAAGTATCTAATTCGGCATCAGGAAGTTTCTAAAAACCAGACGGAAATTATTATTGAAGCTTCAAAAATTCCATTTATAAATTATCCTTACGAATGGAGTTTTTTGCAATACAAACACGCAGCTTTATTGACTTTGAAAATTCAGAAATTGTGTTTAGAACATAATTTTACCCTGAAAGATGCTTCGGCTTTCAATATTACTTTTCACGAGGGAAAACCCATTTTTATAGATACATTATCTTTTGATTTTTATCAGGAAAATAATCCTTGGCTGGCTTACAAGCAATTTATACAGCACTTTTTAGGACCTTTGGTTTTGACAAAATATTTTGGTCAGGATCATCTCAAGACTTTGGCTTTGCATCTTGAAGGTATTTCACTGCAAAAACTATCTCAATTGTTACCTTTTAAAAGTTATTTGAGTCCTACTTTACTGACCAATATCCATTTATTGGCCAAGTATGACAAAAAATATGAGTCAGATAAAAAGACTGTAAATAATAATTTATCGAAAGCTTCTCAGGTAAAATTATTGAATGGATTGTATGATTTTATTGCCAATTTATCGGTAAATGAAAACACAGAATGGGATCATTATTACAATCAAATTAATTATAATGATGCCGCTTATCAATTTAAAAAACAGTTTACCAAAGCTTGGTTTTTGTCTATCAAAGCGGAAAATTTAATTGACATAGGAGGTAATGACGGGACTTTTTCACGAGAATTGAAAGACGTTGCAAAACTTATTATTGTTGCCGATGTTGACCCAAATGCCGTCGAACAAAACTACAAACAGATTTTAAAAAATAAAGAAAAATCAATATTGCCAATAGTTGCCGATGTTTTAAATCCTTCTGCAAATTATGGTTTTAACAACGAGGAACGTTTTTCATTTATTGACCGAGTGAAAGATTCGAATCTTGATGGTTGTTTGGCTTTGGCCGTAATTCATCACATTACTTTGTCCGGAAACATTCCTTTCTCTTTATCGGCTCAATTTTTTTCGAAAATGGCTCCCCATTTGTTGATAGAGTTTCCAACAAGAGAGGATTCCTGGGTTCAGTTTTTATTGGACAGCAAAAGAGAATTCAAAAACCATTTCGACTTTTATAATGAAGAAAATTTTGAGGGAGAATATGCTGTTTATTTTGAAATCGTAAAAAAAGTAAAAATTGATTCTTCTGAGAGAATTCTATACAGTTTAAAAAGACGATAAATGAAGTTTAGTATCAAAGAAAAATTTAATGATTTCTTTAATAATGCTGAGGATTATCCTATGTTGGTTGGTTTTTTTTCAGGTTTTTACCCTTTGGTTTTCTTTTATTCAAACAATTATGAATCAATAAACTCATTTCAACATTTATTGTTCTTTAGTTTTTTGTTTTTAGTTGTTCCTACTTTTGGGACTTATTTTATTTATAAATTATTCTGTTATTTCCCAAAGTTAAACCCTTACAAAAGACATCTTTTGTTTATTGTGATTATTGAAATTACTGCTATTTTTTTATCGCAAGTTTATTTTTTGACTTTAAGAAAGAAGTTGCTTTTATTATTGTTGCTAATTGCTATTTTTTCATCATTAAAATTGTTTAATTCCTATAAAAAAATTGTGCTTTTTGTTGTGCTTTTGTCAGTAATTCCATTTGTAAAATGTTTGCAAATCCTAGCTTACAAATTATTTGTTGATACTTTAAGCTGGACAAAACAAGCTGATACCATTTCAAAAGTAAAATTTGGAAAAAGTCCAAATATTTATTTTTTAGAACCAGATGGATATGCAGGAAAAGAGGCGATGCAAGATACGCCATACAACTACAAGGATACTATTTACGATTGGTTAGAATCGAATTCCTTTACACTTTATAAAAACACAAGGAGTAATTATCCAGCAAGTTTGGCTTCAAACGCATCAATGTTTGCTATGAAACATCATTATTTAAAAAGCATTCCTTCGTCTCCTTTTGAAATGGAAGATTCGAGGAGTATTATTTTAGGGAATAATCCTGTTGTATCTATTTTCAAGAGCAATAATTACAAAACTTTTTTTATTGTTGAAGATGGCTATTTTCAGCAAAGTTTTCAAAAAGGGAATTATGATTATTATAATATAAACAATTCTGAAATTCCCTTTTTCAGTAACGATAATAATGCTAAAAAAGATGTTTATGAAGATTTAAAAAAATGTGTCGAAAATGATAAAAACAAAAATATACCAAAGTTTTATTTCATAGAAAAATTACTTCCACATCATATTCATTTTGATGGTACAGGAAAAGAAAACGAACGTAAAGTTTATTTGAAAAGAATTGAAATTGCTAATGTTTGGCTCAGGAAAACTATTGATTTAATTGTTAAAAATGATCCTTCTGGCATTATAATTATTGCTGCAGATCACGGCGGTTGGGTTGGTATAGAGGATGTTAATCAAATGTTTGCAACTAAAGATAATAAGTTGATAAAATCTATTTTTAGTAACTTAATTGCCATCAAATGGAATGATGATAATCATATAGATTATGATAAAAGATTAAAATCTAATGTGAATATTTTTAGAATATTGTTCTCCTATTTGAGTGAAGATAAAACTTTATTGAAGCATTTAGAAGAAGATTCTAGTTATACTATTCGTCAAGAAGGGATGTTTACTAAAAAAGGAGTTAAAGTGGATTTTTAAAAAAAACAGAAACTTAATAAAATGAATTTATACTGGAAATGATAATAAGAAAAAAGACGTTTTTTCTAAACATGAAATTTTGCAATATTCTCAAGCATTTCCAGATGCTAGGGATGAAGAGTTATTAAAAATTTATGTATTAAAAACAACAAGTACTGAATTAGTGCCTGATTTAATGAAAAATTTTAAAGAAACTTATAAATCTAGTGATGACATAACAAATAATGTTATACAATTTTTAGAAGATAATAATGATAATTCATTTAATGAAAACATTGTAAAGCCTGAACAAAATTCTAATAACAACTTTTTTGGATATTTTGACCATATTGGAAAGAAGTACTATCCAAACGATTACGGAAATACAAGTCCAGTAGCTAATTTTGGGGAAAACGTATCTAGAAAAGATTTAGATTATCTTAGTGCACCCAAAGCTTGGTATTTAACAAGAGGAAATCCAAGTATCAAAATAGGTATATCGGATGAACCAATAGGTTATAATTTACCAGATTTAGCGGGTAAGGTTACTTTTCTAACCCAATCACCTCCGTACACTTCCCCTCCAAATTATTCACACGGTACTATTGTAGCCGCAATGGCTGCAGGTAGAGGGGATAATACAAGTGGTTCTGTAGGAGTTTGTATGGAATGTAATATTGTAGGTTCAGATATCAAAGTAGCAGATAATTACACGCCAACAACATCTGATATTGTATATAGCAATTTGTATAAAATGGCAATAGCAGGAGCCAAAGTTATCAACATGAGTTGGTGGAGTGTTTATTATACTAATAGCCCCACAGGAAATGCAATTGAGCAGAGAGTTATTAATGACTTAGTTAATAATTTTCGAGTAACCTTAGTCGGGGCTGCTGGAAATTCTTCAAGTTTTTCAACTTCTCAATCATATCATTCATATGGCAGTTCAACTACTCCAATTACTCCATTTGGCATTGTTTATATTTATCCTGCTTCTTATGATAATGTTATCTCAGTTTCATCAATAAGTTGGCAAAACCCAATTGTTTTACCATTATCTAATAGTTCGCCATCATATTGGAAGACTTCTAAGTGGTTTCCAGTCCATATAAATTTAGAAGATTCTATTGCTTTTAATGTAAATGCTTTAAATCCATTAAACCCACTTGGTGTTGAAAGATTGGGCGATTTTGTAAGTGTAACGAACCCTGATGACTTGAGATATAACCATACACTTAATGATAAGGTAGATATTTTAGCGGCAGGCTATAATGTTTATAGTTATAATAATCCTCCAAATAATAATGCTAATGGCACTTCACTAGCAGCCCCCCAAGTTTCAGGAACTATAGGATTAATGCTAAGTATTAATGATTGTTTGTACCCTGCTGAAATAGAAAGTATATTAAAACTTACTGCTAAAGATGTAGAATTTTTAACGATAAATAGCTTTTATGTGGGGCAAAATTTGGTAGGCGCCGGTAAATTAGAAATTGGGGACGCTGTAACTTTTACTAACGAAATGAAAAAGGTGGACGGTAATGCAATTATTGAAAATCATATTTATAACAGATTTAATTTTAATTTATCAAAAATTAATAACAAACTAACGATTCAAAATGTTGTGTTCAGAGAAAATTGCTCCGCTTCTTTTACTGCTAGGAACATCATTGAAATAGCTCCCAATTCTGATTTTGTCCCAAATTCATCAGGTTCAATAGAATTAAAATTAAAGAGTGACTTGAGTCTTAGTTGTAGTCCAGTTGTTTTTCAAAAAAGGGCTCAAACTCTTAATACTATAAATCTAGAAAATAATGTATCTTCAATAGTGCTTTACCCCAATCCTAATAAAGGTGTATTTACAATAAATTTAGGTATTGCCAACACTTCCTTTATTAGTTGTAAGATATATGACATTTCAGGTAAGCTAGTTTATAATTCAAACAGCCAGACCCCCATTTTTAATATTAATCTACCCAATCTTTCTTCGGGTTTGTATTTAGTAAAACTAGAAGGTGATAATTATAATGAAACTGTTAAATTTTTGAAAGAATAGTTTAAATTACGGAAGGAGGAAATTTATTTTCTCCTTCTATTTTTATCGATACTTGCTTATATTCGTTATTATTAAACGCTATAATTCTTAAATGTTTTTCTCCAAGCCAAAATAAACCGTTTGAGGTAAGCACTTAATTACATATCTTTAAAGTCTAGTAAAACATAGAAAAAATGGAAATATTTAAAGGTCAAAATCTCATAGAGTTTGCTG
>JAAFGY010000189.1 GCA_010365135.1 Flavobacterium sp. | reverse complement strand
AAGAACGCTTTTTTTGAAATCCCTTTCTTTTTTGTTGATTATTATATTAGAATTTTTTTTAACGATTCAGCAATACTTCTCCATAAAAAATTATAAAAAGACTTTTCCTGAAGTCGCTCGAGCTCTATATCTGCTTGTTTAGTTGTGCCATTCGAATCTTTTTTAAGAATTAATTTGGCAATGGCACTTTTTAATTTCGCTACTTTTTCGGGATTATTTTTTTTATAAAAAGTCACATCAAGGTCATTGAATTTTAAACTCGCACTGCCGCTTGCCTTTTTGTCATTTCCCACAATAGTGAAATTATAGGAATCAAAAACCCCATCAAAAGAAGCATTGATATAGGGTTTTGTAAATTGACGCATCGACTTAATGTCAAAATTTTGAATGTTGCCTTTTATCTTAAAACCATCTTTTGGATCAAGTACATCAAAAGTCCACTGCACTTTCAATGGCGAATCTTTCATAAATCGGCAATTGATTTTGATGTTTACGTCAGCTGCTTTTTTTAATCCAAATCCACTATGAATATGGGTCGCATTTAAATCAAAATGATCAAAAGTTAATTTGGCAGGCCCTTTTTCAAAATCAATTTCTTCTTCATAAACTAATTTAGAATGGCGTATCAAAAGGGTGTCAATTTGCAATGGGAATTTAATTTCCCGAAGCAACGCGCTATACAGCGGCTTTTTGCTGGAATCATCTACAGGGATTTTGTTGCGGTAAATATTGGCATTTACATCGTCAAGAACTACCGATTTGGCATTAAAGAAAAACACATCGTTTTTGAATCCCCAATCCATAGATTTAATATCCAAAGTAGCTGCTTTAATAGTAAAAAGATCTTTTTCTTTTGGTATCTTTTTTATGAATTTAGCACGCGAATATTCGGGTAGGTATTCCAAATTTTTTAGGTGCAACGTCCGGTTTGTAGTTCTTATTTCTTGCGCTTGAATGGTGTAAAAATCATTGGGTTTGTAATATAAACTATCGCAATCGATAACATATTTATCGAACAAATACGGGATGGGACGTTTTAGGATGGCGTCATTAATTATAATTCCCTCTATTTTAGTAGAAATATTTCGAGTGCTTAAAATAATTTCATTGTCAAAGGTGGAGATAATGTCTAGCTTTCCTTTTTGAATCAAAACATTGGAAACCACAATTATTTTCTCAAAAGGCTCCATCACTTCTTTTTGAACATTATGAGTGTTTTTATCTTTTTTGTATAAAATCAGATTGGGCTTATCAATAGTAATGCTTTTTGCTACTAATTTATCGTTAAAAAGAAAATGCCAAATTTTAAAGTTGGTTACTGTAATGGATTTAGTTGTAGCATACACTCCAATGTTATGGGCACTCTTTTCGGGTCTTATTTTAGGAACAACGACCACGTTGGAAATGTAAATATTGGCAGGAATCAAGTCTACAGTAAGCTTGTCATATGTGATATTATAACGGCTTTGGTTGTTTTTTTGAATGACTTTTGGAAGTTGGTTTGTAAGCCAAAAATTCAAACCAAAATTCACTACAAGCAACAATGTCAAAAAACAAACAATTCCTACGATTATTTTTTTAGTTAGTGACATTTTTGAAAATTTAAATTAAAAGTATAAATTTAGAATTTTAAAATCAATAATTTGACGAATGTGAAACTTTTGAATGTATGAATTTATTAAATTAATTTGCTTATCATTTCAAATATGAAAAAAAGAATACAAAAGGGAGTGCGAATTTTACTTGTTATTGTAGTTGTCTTAGGCCTGGGATTACTGATTTATGTTATTTCTCAAAAGCCAAAATATGAGGGGGAATTGCGATTAAAAAACATTCAAAAAGAAACCACGGTTTATTTTGATGATTTTGGTGTTCCACATATTTACGCCAATTCGCAGAAAGATGCAATGACAGCTCTCGGTTATGTTCACGCACAAGATCGTTTGTGGCAAATGGAATTGTTGCGACGCATTGGTCCCGGAAAATTGTCGGAAATGTTTGGTTCGAAATTATTGAAAACGGACAAGTTTTTTGCCGGTTTGGGAATCAATGAAAATTCCGAAAAAGCCATCGCAAAGCTCGACAAAAAATCCGAAACCTATCAACTCGCAATGGCTTATATTGATGGAATAAATCAATATATGGAAGAAGGAAAAACGCCAATCGAGTTTCAAATATTAGGATTAAAGAAAAATAAATTCACGATAAAAGATGTCTATAACATTTTAGGGTATATGTCTTTTAGTTTTGCAATGGCTCAAAAAACAGATCCGTTATTGACCGATATTCGCAATAAATTAGGCAGGGAATATTTAAAAGATTTTGGTTTGGACGGTTCTTTAGGAACAACTCAAATCAAAAATTTCGATGGAAAGGCCATAGAATATGCCGAAATTTCTAAAGCAGTAGCCAGTTTGCTCGATAATTCGGCAGTCCCAGCTTTTATTGGCAGCAATAGTTGGGTTATTGCGCCGCAAAAAACTAAAAATGGTGAAGTTATTTTTGCCAATGATCCACATATCGCATTTTCGCAACCTTGTACTTGGTACGAAGCTCATATTGTGGTGCCCAATTATGAAATTTACGGCTATTATTTGGCAGGAACGCCATTTCCGCTTTTGGCTCACAATCGCGATTACGCTTATGGATTGACGATGTTCGAAAATGACGATCTCGATCTATTTCAGGAAGAAGATAATCCAACTAATAAAAACCAATACAAAACTGCCAATGGATTTCAAAATTATACAATTCGCAAAGAAACCATCAAAGTAAAAGACAGTTCCGATGTCGTTTTACAAGTTAGAGAAACCCAACACGGACCCACTATGAATGATTTGTTGGATGGAATTCAAGGTGCAAAACCTGTTTCGATGTCGTGGATTTACACTCAGCAAAACAACCAAATACTGGAAGCTGTGTATTCACTTTCGCATTCCAAAAATCTAAGTGATTTTCGCAAAGGAGTTTCACTAATCGCTGCGCCAGGTTTGAATATAATGTATGGCGATGCCCAAGGGAATATTGCTTGGAACACTTCGGGGAAATTATATAAAGTAGATAAATCGGTCCATTCGAATTTTATTTTAGACGGAACAAATGGCATTGATGATAGAAAGGAATTTCAGGATTTCTCCAAAAATCCTCACGCTATTAACCCACGCTGGAATTACATCTATTCCGCCAATAATCAGCCCGAAGCAGTGGATGGGTATTTGTATCCGGGTTATTATTTGCCACAAGATCGAGCCAAAAGAATTTCCAGTTTATTAGAACCTAAAGATAATTGGACAAAAGAAGATGTTGAGAAAATGTTAAACGACAATACTTCTTTAATTACACCAAGTATTGCGGCTAATTTGATGGATGCGTTAGATTCAAAAGCAGTTTCAAGCAACGAAAAACTAGCCATTTCGATACTCAAAAAATGGAAAGGATCTAATGATTTAAAGGATATTGCGCCAACTATTTATCAGAAATGGATTTACCACTATTTAAAAAACACTTTCGAAGATGAATTGGGCGAAACTGATTTTAAAATGTTGTTGAGTACGCACATTGTCAAACAAATTATTGAGCCACAAAGTAAAAACGAAAACTCGATTTGGTGGGATAATATGACTACAAAAAACAAAAAAGAAACTAGGGCCGAAATCCTTAACAAATCCTTTCACGAAGCAATTGCAGCACTCAAAAATCAGCTGGGAAAGGATGTAAATTCTTGGACTTGGAACCGAGTTCATACCTTGGAATATCCCCATGCTCTGGGTCAAGTCGCAGCTTTGAGAGGCTTTTTCAATGTTGGGCCTTTTGAAGTTCCAGGTTCAAACGAAGTGATAAATAATTTATTTTTTAATTTTACAGAAAATGGCGAATATCAAGTGAAAGGAGGTCCATCAACCAGAAGAGTAATTGATTTTTCAGACATTGAAAACAGTATGAGTATTCTGCCAACTGGACAATCTGGCAATCCGTTTAGCAAGCATTACAATGACCAAGCAGAAATGTACGCAACAGGAAAGTTTCGAAAAATGAAAATGAACAAAGAAGAAATTATTAGAACTTCGACGAAATTGGTTTTCCTTCCAATATAATTCTAACCCTGTCAGGGTTTAAAACCCTGACAGGGTTGAAGGTGTTAAATTTATTCTTCTCGATTCACCTTCATAAAATCAAAAGCAGGAAGGCAAATCGCGATATATTCGCAAGGTTCTTCAAAGGGATTTGAATATTGAACGCGCGTATTTTTTTCAATTTTTATGGATTGTCCGGCTTCAAGGATAACAGTTTCACCTTCGATGATAAACTGTTTTTTACCTGAAAGAATATAAGTGTACTCCTCAAACTCCGGAGTTTGAAATGGTTCTTTCCAATGCGGTGGCGCAATCATATGTGCAATAGAAATCGCTGGATTGTTAGTAGTTGCTATTCCGTGATGTTCTTCGATAAGTTTTCCATCGGTTGTGGGAACTACGAAAGGTGACTTTTGAATTAAATATTTTTTCATTATTTTATTTTTTAAATATAAAGTAAACTGCTAAAATTAAGAATATAAACCCAACGAAATGATTCCATCTGAAGGTTTCATTTTTGAAAAACGACAATGAAAAACCCACAAAAATCACCAAAGTAATTACTTCCTGAATCACTTTGAGTTGCATTAAAGAAAATGGACCTCCGTTGCCTTCGTATCCGATTCTATTTGCCGGGACTTGGAAACAATATTCAAATAAAGCTAATCCCCAGCTGATGAGAACAATGGTAATTAAACCCGCATTTTCAAACCATTTGAGTTCTTTGAATTTTAAATGTCCGTACCAAGCTAAGGTCATAAAAACATTCGATAAAATGAGTAAACCAATGGTTGCGTATCCTTTCATATTGTTAAATTGCCATTAAAATTATTTCCGCAACAATTTACTCAAAACTCCAAAAGCTCCTCGGATAAAACTGGCGCTCGTCAAGACTTTTATAACTGATTTAGTTACTGTTCCGGTGGTTTCAGATTGTTTGTCTTCTTTTTCGGCAGCTTTTTCCTCTTCTTGTTTGGCAACTTCTTGTTCAACTACTGCAATTTTTTTGTTGAGCATTTCATAAGCACTTTCACGATCAATGAGTTCACTGTATTTTTTTACCAATTTCGATTTGGCATTGATTTCCTGAATTTCACTTTCGGTCAAAACATCCATTCTACTTTCTGGTGCACGCATCATTGTAGCGGCAAGCGGAGTGGGAATTCCTTTTTCGTTTAATGCCGTTACCAAGGCTTCTCCGATTCCAAGACTGGTCAACAATTCATCCGTTTTATAAAAATCTGATGTAGGATAATTGTCGGCAGTTTGTTTGATAGCTTGTCTGTCATTGGCCGTAAAGGCTCTCAAAGCGTGCTGAATTTTCAAACCTAATTGTGCCAAAACACCACTCGGAACGTCCATTGGATTTTGAGTTATAAAGTAAACTCCAATGCCTTTGGAACGTATTAATTTTACGATAGTTTCTATTTGCTCCAATAAGGTTTTGCTGGCTTCTTTAAAGATCAAATGCGCTTCGTCAATAAAAATTACCAATTCTGGCTGATCTGAATCTCCTTTTTCGGGCATTTGTTGGTATATTTCGGCCAATAAACTCAGCATAAAGGTCGAAAACAATTTGGGTTTATCTTGAATATCCGTCAAGCGAATAATGTTTACATAACCTTTGCCATTTTCATCAAAACGCATTAAGTCATTAATGTCAAAAGACATTTCTCCAAAAAATAAATCAGCTCCTTGTTGCTCGAGTTCAATTATTTTTCTAAGAATCGTTCCCGTTGTCGAGGTCGAAATCTTACCGTAATTTTCTTCAATCTCTGCTTTTCCTTCTTCAGTTATGTAATTGATAACTTTTTTGATGTCTTTCAAATCTAAGAGTGGCATTTTATTATCGTCACAATATTTGAATATCACCGAAACGACTCCAGCTTGAACGTCATTCAAACCGAGAATTCGAGAAAATAAAACGGGCCCAAATTCAGACACCGTTGAACGAAGTCGAACGCCACTTTGTTCAGACAACGACATTAATTCTACTGGAAAACTTGAAATTTTATATGGAATATTGATTTTGGTGTGACGTTCCATAATAAAAGATTTTTCTTCACCTTCTTTGGCAATGCCACTAAAATCTCCTTTAATATCCATCATCAAAACAGGAATCCCAAACGATGATAATTGTTCCGAGAGTACTTGAATAGTTTTGGTTTTTCCAGTTCCAGTTGCACCTGCTATCAAACCATGGCGATTTATAGTTTTTAATGGAATTTTAATATAGGTATCTGCCAAACCTTCGCCATCAAGCATTGCTCCTCCAAGGATTATGCTTTCTCCTTTTGAAAGATAACCCTCATTAATTTGCTTTATAAAATCTTCTTTTCTGCTCATGTTTTTTTTTAAGATTAAATTTATCTGCAAGACATTAATTATTTATACCTGTAAATATAACATTTGCGCTAGTATTTACACAGCAATGTAACTTTTTTGAATATGATTTGCCGAAATAATTAATTACAATTATTATTCAAAAAGTGTTGAAAAATTGTGCTAATAACTCATAAAACCATGTATTTTTTTTGCAAATAGCCTGATTTATGGGAAGTTTTTGGTTTTAATGTAAAGCAAAAAAAATGATTTTGATTTTGTAAAGTTAAAATAATAAGAATAAAAGTAAAAAAAGTTTTTTTATTTAAACTAAAAATATAAATTTGCTCCTCAACAAAAG
>JAAFGY010000188.1 GCA_010365135.1 Flavobacterium sp. | reverse complement strand
CATAATCTGAATAATTATTTATGTTATTAATAATTATCAAAATTATGGACTATTTGGTGCTAACTATTTGATTATCAGTTGTTAGGACTTGTCTAACAAGTTGAAACAAGAAATTTTATCATTGAATGTCTATAATTGCTTCTAATTGGTTTTTTATTGTCGAATAATCGCCGTCTTTTTTAAAAGACGGGTCTTTTAAGGTTGTGTTATTATTTTCAAAAAACTCATCTACTCCAGCGGTTCTTTTGTTGCTTTCTGTCAATGCTTGTATAAAATGCTTTCTCGCTCTTGTTTTGTCATTTGCGTAATAAACTATTAATTTTCGTTCAGTATGTAAAATATAAATTAAATGAGCCATTTTTTTACCAACTGTTAAATCCTTAAATCTTTCTTTTATCATTTGAATTTTATTTTCGTCAAAATCTTTATCGAAAAAATCTTTCAGTTCAAGAATTTTTTTATTTAGCTTAAACGGATTATTTGACTTGTTGGTTAAAAAAACTTTATAATAATTCAATAACCTTAATTGGTCTGATCTTAACTTTTCAACATCAAAAAAACTTAATACTTTGAATTCATTTTGTATAAAATCCTTTTCAGTTAGTGGAACTGATTTTTCAAAAGGTGTGAATTTTACATTTGTTATAAATCCATCATTATCATATTGAGGAAGTTCGTCTTCTTTGTCCAAATATTCAGCATCAGTACTATTTGAAATTAACCAAAATTGATACTTTCTATTATAAAAAACATCAATTCCGTATGATTCATATTTGAGAAAAAAACCTAAAAAATGTAAACGTGTGTCTATTGTTATTTTCATCATTACACTATTTTTTTCATTGGAATTTCAATATTAAAAACTTCGTCCATTGCTTCCTGTTTTTCGGGTGCATCCACTTGGTAGTATGCGTTTAATGTTTTCATGTCTGTATGTCCAGTAATGGAAGCGATTAACTTGTCACTCTTTCCTTGTCTTTTCATCAAGGTTATAAAGGTTCTGCGAGCTGTGTGTGTACTCATGCGTTTGTAAAATTCCAAATCTAATTTTATATTTTCTTTTCGATTGGTAGTAATTTTTTGCACCATTTGAGTATATTCCAATTCTTTAAAAACATCTTTAATATATTCGTTATGTTTCTGATTAGCGATTAAAGGCAATTGATAATCATACTTTACTAAAATGTATCGTGAAATATTAGTCAAGGGAATTTCTCGAGCTTCTTTTGTTTCGTCTTTCTCTTCTTTTAAAATTATGTATTTATCTGTTACATTGCTTCTTGAAATTGAAGCCAATTCGCCAAATCTCATTCCAGTAACACAAGCGAAAACGAATACATCTCTCACACGCTCCAGCTTCTTGCTTTCAAAATCATGAGAAAGTAAATTGTTTATGTCTTCGAGCGTTAAAGCTATTTGATTAGTAATAACTCTTTTTACTTTTACAAATCCTATAAATGCATCATTGTAAGTATATTTTTTATCTTTTGCCCAAAACATAAACGTTTTAAAAAGTCCTAAGTTTCGACTATACGTATTATTAATATGCCCTAAATCTCCCATACAATAAGAAGTAAATTCACGATGGAAAGTTTTATCTATTTTAGAAAATGTTAAAGTAAATTTCTTTTCCTTTTCAAATTTTTTAAGGATATTTTTTATATTTTTATAACGTTTTACGGTTGTACCAGCCCAAACGTTATCTTTAATTCGTTCAGCGGTAAATTCATCATAAGCATCAAAAAAAATATTTTTCTTTGTAGCTACTCTTTTAAAGTTTTCATCAAACGTCTTTTTTAAAACTTTACTGGTAAAATCTTCGCTTATTCTTTTGTACAAACTTTCCGTTAGAATAAATAAATCTGAATACCTATTCAATTGCATTTTTAAAGTTTCAAACTCCTTAGCTTTAAATTTTCCATTTGAAAACGGAAATTTACTTTTAGCATCCCAATTTTTAGGATGTACATTTTCTCCAGTCGAATAAACAAATTTTTTGCTTTCTGCTTTAAATTCACAACAAAATAAAATTAATGTTTCTTTGTCGCCTTTTGGTTCTTTAAGTTTAAAAGTGTACTTCATAATCGTTGCCGTTTTCGTTGCCGTTTTTTTATCTAGTTGCCGTTTTCGTTGCCGTTTTTGTTATAATCCATTATAAAACAAAAATGATAACAAATATAAACATTTCTTTAAATATAACGCTTAACAATGATAAAAACACTTATTAACATAAATTTAGTGATAAAAAGTACAATACTCCCCGACTCCACTTTAAGCCTTGTAAATATTTTATTTACAAGGCTTTTTTTTAATTTATTTCTCTTTTCTTTCGTATTCTTAACAAACAATCCTATACAATTCAAACAAAAAATCCATACGTTTGGCTTCACTTGCAAAAGCTTGTTTGCTATAAGCAGCATCCTTGGCAAGCAGATGGAACCAACGGTGAAGTAGCTATGGATTATGTATTTAGAGCTAAGGATAACAAATGGTATCCCGCTACACTTTATACTTTCAAAAAATACGAAAACGACATTTATTATCGTGATGTCGTTTTTGAAGAAGATGCGGCTGTAAGTCTTTCATTAGCCGAAATGCCTTTACCAAACGGTATTTTGCGCGTCGATAAAAATACAAGCAAAAGCAATGTACAGCTAAGACTGGGACATTATGCATTGCCCAATTTGAAGGGCACTATCAAGAAATCGACACGGAAAATTGGCTCTTACCAAGCTCAAATAATTGACAATGGCGAATATCAATTGGCGATGGTACCACTTATGGGATGGGGAAATAGTTTGGAAACCATTACTACCCAAAACCTGCATCCCCAAAGTAAAGAAAGTGTCATTATGAATGTTACTAATACTTATGAGCTGGGAGGAAATCCCTATTACATTACTTTGATGCTTTGGAAAAAATCAAGCGAAAAATGGAGTGATAAAGATCTGGTTCCTGTAAAAAATATCGAATTAAAAAACAATAATGTTGTGGTAGTAATGAAAAACGGTATCAAAAAAACAGTAGTCTTCAATTAAATTTTCTATCGAACATTACTATTTGACAATTCATATAAAATAGTTAAAACATTTAAATATATCGTTCTCACATATTTGACAATAAGTTACACAAGAACTCTAATACAATAAATTATGAAATCAAATTGTTTAAAGTTAGGCACAATATCGTTTGCCTTTCTCTTACTTTTAGGAGTGAATCAAGTATTTTCACAAACCAAAAATACTAAAATAGACCCAATCAAATATGTTGACCCATTTATTGGAGTTGATGGGCATGGTAACGTTTTTCCGGGTGCTGCATTGCCATTTAGTTTAGTAAATTTAAGTCCTGATGTAACGCGTACAGATTCTCCTGGAGGGTATGTGTCCAATGTGCCCATTGTAGGTTTTAGCCACAACCACATGAGTGGTATGGGTGTAAAACGAGGATTTGGTAACCTGCTGGTTTTTCCTCAAACAGGTAAAATTGTTTGGAATGACAGCGCAACAGTTAAAAATGAAGTAGCAAGTCCGGGTTATTATGCCGCTAATTTGGCGGAATCTGGTATTAAGGCAGAGCTTACCTTATCAGCCAAAAGCGGTGTCCACAAATATACTTTTCCGAAAGGAGAAACAGCTCGAGTTTTAATTAGTGTTTCTTCAACCATGATAGGTAGTTCTAGCAAATGTGTTGCTTCTGAAGCCCAATTTATCTCGGATAAAATGGCTGAGGGTCAAGCTTCATTTGAGTCACCATACGACTCAAGCAAGTACACTATTTTCTTTGTAGCTGAGTTTGATAAGCCTGTTGCGACCACTGGTGGTTGGCAAGGCAAAGACATTCTTAAAAACGCAAAAAATGTAAGTGGTACAAAAACCGGATTGTTTGCCGAGTTTAATTTACCAAACGGAGGAACCGTTGGATTGCAAATTGGTGTTTCGTATATGAGCCTTGAAAATGCACGAAAAAATCTTGCTGTAACTAGAGGTAATAGTTTTGAGCAAAATAAATTAGTTGCAGAAAATATTTGGCGTAATTATTTGAATAAAATACAAATAGCTGGCGGTACCGAAGAGGAACGAAAGTTGTTTTACACTGGATTGTACCGCTCCGTTGTTGTTCCTGCAGATGTGACGGGTGAAGTGCAAGGATGGGATCCTAAAGTACCGCATTTCTGGCATATTTACTGTATTTGGGATACGTATCATACCCTTAATCCGCTTTATACTTTAATTGTTCCTCAAAAACAAGCAGAACTTATTCGTTGTCTTGTTTCCATTCAACAAAAACACGGCTGGCTGCCCGACTCGTGGTATGCCAACGATTATACCCATATTCAAGGGGGTACACATGCCGACATTGTCATTGGTGATGCTTTTGTAAAAGATCTCAAAGGCTTTAACCGCGAAGAAGCTTATGCTGCGATACGCAAAAACGCTACTGTTCCTGGTCCTAATGGTCGCGAAAAAGGACGTTACCCTGAGTATTTTACCTTAGGTTATCTTCCTTATTTTCAACCTGAAAAATACATGACTAATGGACTGTTTGATGAAAAAAAGAATGCTAAAACATCTACCAATCCTACTTCACGCACGCTCGATTATTCTAGAGATGATTACGCAATAGCATTAGCGGCCAAAGTTCTAGGTAAAAATGATGATTATGAAAAGTTCAAAAAGCAGTCTATGAATGGATGGAAACTTTGGAATCCCGAAACCAAATTTTTTTGGGGCAAAGATGAAGAAGGTAAATTCGTAAATGGCTATTTTAAAACCGATTGGGAAGCCAATGTTGGAAATTGGGTATATGGATTTAATCCAGAATACATCACTCGCAGCTGGACACCTCCATTGTATGAAGGTAGCGCTTGGGTGTATGCCTTCAGTATGCAACACGATGTGAACGGATTGATTCAACGTCACGGAGGCAAAGATGCTTTTCTTGCTTTTCTTGACAAATATTTCGACGAAACAAAGCCTGATGGTAGTCGCGTGAACCACCACGAATCCTACAACGAACCTTCATTTCTTACGCCTTGGTTGCATACTTATGCTGGTCGTCCTGATAAAAATGTAGATCGTGTTCAACATCAACTTAATACAGAATATGAACCAACCCGCAAAGGATTGCCCGGAAACGATGATGGTGGTGCCATGTCCAGCATGTATGTATTTAGTGCTATGGGCTTTATGCCAGTGGCTGGACAAGATGTTTATCTATTGGCAAGCCCTTTGTTTTCCGAAATAACTATGCAGTTAGACAAGGGAAAGAATTTCGTAATTAAAACCAAAAATTTAAGTAAAGAAAACAAATACGTTCAGAAAGCGACATTGAATGGAAAAAAATGGGATAAAGGCTGGTTTCAACACAAAGATATTATCAAAGGCGCTGTAATGGTTCTTGAAATGGGGCGTAAACCTTCAGCTTGGGGTACGAAAATAGTTCCACCATCGGCATCTGATACAAAAAACGATTGAGTTTAAAAATAAATAAAATTGGAAAAATTAGATGTTATAACTATGATTACCGAAAATTTGTATAATTAAAAAATAAAAGTTTTAATTAGGTAAAAATGAGAAAATATTAGCCTCAAAATGAGAAAATAGTGAACTTTTAACTCAATTACAATATATATATTTGCTGCTAATAACGTTAATAATTAGATTACATTTTTGGGTTAGTTAGGTTAGCCCTGTTCCACTGTGTTGGAGCAGGGTTATTTTACCAAATTTTTTAATAAGAAAATCAAACACTTAATATTTTTTATATCAAAGATATTTTATAAATAATTATATTAACCCGTTGAAAGTAATTCATAACCAAAGTATACCTATTGTTATTAGTGACATTACGATGCCAATAATGGATGGTATCGAATTGTGTGATCGTATAAAATCAAACATAAATCGAGTCATATTCCAGTAATTTTTTTAACAGCCTTAACTGCATACAATCTCGAATTCAAGGGCTGGAATCAGGTGCAAACTTTAATATGTCCCCAACAGATTTCATTAATAATGGAAAAGGTAGCTAAAAATACAAAACTCCTTTCTATAAAAAGTTAGTCTTTTTTACAGAAAAATAAAAATATTAACACCAATAATTATGATTAAAAATATTTGCACAGCCGTAATATTAATTGCTTTTATTCAGACAGTAAACGCTCAAAAAGGATTCAAACCATTATTTGATGGCCATACAACTACAGGATGGCATACCTACGGAAAAACTACAGCGGGTTCTGCTTGGAAGGTACAAGATGGCGTTTTACATTTTGACCCTGCCGCTGCGAAAGATAATCAAGGAGGAGATCTTGTAACCGATAAAGAATATGAAAATTTTCATCTAAAATTAGAATGGAAAGCAGCTCCTAAAGCCAATAGCGGTATTATTTTTTATGTCAATGAGAATTTAGAAAAATATCCAAATACTTATTCAACAGGTTTAGAAATGCAAATATTGGATAATGAAGGTCATAGTGATGGAAAAATAACCAAACACCGCGCAGGTGATTTATATGATTTAATTAAAAGTTCCACCGAACCAGTAAAACCTGTTGGCGAATGGAATACTGCTGAAGTACTGTGTAAAAATGGAAAACTAACTTTAGTTTTAAATGGAGTCATTGTAGTAGAAACAAAACTTTGGGATGACAATTTTAAAACACTTATCGCTGGAAGTAAATTTGCTGATTGGAAAGGTTTTGGAACTTTCAAAAAGGGAAAAATTGCTTTGCAGGATCACGGTGAAAATATGTGGTTCAGGAACATTATGATCAAAAAAATAAATAAGATTGGCTTTAGTCTAATTTATATATGCTAAATTAACGATATCTTTAAATTCATACCAAGCGGAAAAAGAAGTTATCATCATTGCTACTGTTTTCT
>JAAFGY010000187.1 GCA_010365135.1 Flavobacterium sp. | reverse complement strand
AAAATTTTCCGTTTCGGCTTAGCTATTTCTACTATTTTAAACCTGATTTAATCATCTAACCTACAAGCAATTCAACTTCGGCATTTGGCTGAAAAGATTATATTGCTCTTGATGTAATAAGTTTCCCACAAGCGGAAAACCATCCGCACATTTTAGCACTTTTCGTTTTACCGACACACAAATCCTAAGCTCTAAAACTAAAAGAGTTAAAATTTTTCCAAGGCTTTAAAATTTATATTTAAGTATTTGCTTAAATAAGAAATAAATGTAACTTTGTGTTATGAAATGAGCATAACGGACATACGATACAAACACCGATGAAGATATGCGAATTACATATGACCTATAAAAAACAATAAAAATCTACATATGAAATGAGCATAACGGAAACACGATACAAACACCTATGAAGATATGCGAATTACATATGACCTATAAAAAACAATAAAAATCTACACATGAAAAATAATTCGTGCATAAGACAACAAGCAGATGTTAATCAAATAAATCGTTGCAAAGACACTGTTTCGGAATTAAATGAATCTTTTGACTATTTGGCAAATGGACTTTCATTGGTCGGCAATAGTGTAAGACTCAAAATACTTTACCTAATCTTTGAAGAAAAAAGACTTTGCGTTTGTGATTTAAGCGATATTCTTGGAATGAACATTTCCGCTATTTCTCAACACTTGAGAAAAATGAAAGATAGAAATCTATTAGAAGCCGAAAGAGAAGCCCAAACGATTTTTTACTCATTGACGACTGAATATTCAATATTACTGAATCCGTTTTTTGAGATACTTGATAAAAATAAAATTTTAGCAACGATATGAAAAGTGAAAACAAATTAATTGGAACAGGTTTGTTAACTGCAATTACAGCCTCTTTATGCTGTATTACTCCTGTCTTGGCTCTAATCGCAGGAACAAGTGGGATTGCCTCGACATTTTCTTGGATAGAACCTTTTCGACCTTATCTAATTGGACTGACAATTTTAGTTCTTGGTTTTGCTTGGTATCAAAAACTAAAACCTCAAAAGGAAATCGACTGTGAATGTGATACTGACGAGAAACCAAAATTCATACAGTCCAAAACCTTTTTGGGAATTGTAACCACTTTTGCAATTGTAATGTTGGCTTTCCCTTACTATTCGGGAATTTTTTATCAGAAAACAGAAAAACAAATAATAGTAGTTGACAAATTGGACATTAAAACAACTGAATTTAAAATCAGCGGAATGACTTGTGCGAGTTGCGCAGAACACGTGAACCACGAAGTAAATAAACTCAAAGGAATTCTAAACTCAAAAGCGTCTTACGAAAATGGAAATGCAATTATTGAGTTCGACCGAACAAAGACCAATGAAACCGAGATTGAAAAATCAATTAATTCAACAGGCTATAAAGTAGCCGATAAAAAACAAATCAATTAGTATGAAAGAATATGATGTTTTTATAATTGGTTCAGGAATGGCAGGAATGACCATCGCCAATAAATGTGCCTCAAAAGGCTTAAGCGTTGGAATTACAGATGAATTACCTTACGGTGGCACTTGTGCATTAAGAGGTTGTGATCCAAAAAAAGTGATTATAGGTGCTACGGAAGTTCGAGATTTTGCTAAAAGACTTAAAGGTAGCGGGATTGATACTATACCTCAAGTCAATTGGAAAGATATAATGGACTTTAAACAATCTTTTGTGGATGAAATGCCACCAAAAATTGAAAAAGGCTATAAAAAAAACGGAATAGATACCTTTCATAGTTCAGCAAAATTTCTGTCAGAAAACACATTGGAAGTTGGAAATGACAAGATAAAGGCTAAAAAAATTGTTATCGCATCGGGTTCCAAGCCAAGGGTTTTAGAATTTGAAGGGGGACATAATGCCAAATCCAGTACCGATTTCTTGAATTTGAAACAATTGCCCAAATCTTTATTATTTATAGGTGGCGGATATATTGCTTTTGAGTTCGCGCACATTGCAGCTCGATGTGGAGCAAAAGTAACTATTGTACATCGTGGAAAAAATCCATTAGAAAATTTTGAACAGGATATTGTAAAACATCTTGTCTCTGCCACAAAAAAATTAGGGATAAAACTCATTCTTGAAACAGAAGTGACGGCTATTGAAAAAGTGGATGGCCAATATCGAGTATTAGGTAAATCCCAAAATAAAACAGAATATTTTGAAGCTGAAGCTGTTTTTAATTCTGCCGGCCGACCACCTGCAATATTTGATTTGAATTTAAACAAAGCGAACGTAGCATTTACCAAAAAAGGTGTAACGGTGAACGAATACCTTCAAAGCACTTCAAACCAGGTTATATATGCAGCTGGAGATTCGGCAGATTCAGATGGTTTACCCTTAACGCCAGTTGCAGTTTTGGAAGGTCACACAGTTGCTTCAAATATCATTAAAGGCAATCGTAAAAAAATAAGTTATCCGCCAATGCCAACTGTGGTTTTCACTTTGCCTACAATGGCTTCAGTAGGTTATACTGAAGCTAAAGCGAAAGAGCTGAATTACAATATTCGGGTAAATTATAAAGAGGTTGGCAATTGGTTTAATGCTAGACGATTGAACATAGAAGAATATGCATTCAAAACCATAATTGACGAAGAGACTCAAACAATTTTGGGAGCGCATTTAATTGGACCATATACAGAAGAAACTATAAATCTCTTTGCGATGGCCATAAAAACAAAGATGAAGGTTAATGATATTAGAACAATGATCTTCTCATATCCAACATTGGCTTCGGACATTCCACATATGCTTTAATAAAAAAAATTAATGGAAACTATATTGAATTCAGAAATTACCTGTCCAAACTGCGGACATAAAAAAGTAGAAGATATGCCAACAAATGCTTGTCAATTTTTTTACGAGTGCGAGAATTGTAAAACTGTTTTGAAACCAAACGAAGGAGATTGTTGTGTTTATTGCAGTTTTGGTTCAGTAAAATGTCCTTCAATACAGCAAAATGAAAATTGTTGTTAAATGAAAGTGCGATAACTTAAACCTTGTAAAAATGCAAAAAGAACCACTTAAATTACCTTCTGATTTAATTTCAGATATTAAAACCAGACTGAAAACATTAAGTGGTCAGATAAATGGCGTTGTGAAAATGCTTGATGAGGGAAAAGACAACAGGTTTAAAAGTAACACATACACAAGTTATTGTTGCCGATTTTGAAGGTAACCGAGTTTTGGTTTACGATTTAAAAGGTAAACTTTTACAAATTCTTTCTGATAAATTCAATCAACCAACAGATATTGAAATTGTGAATGGTAAAATGTATGTGGTTAATTATAAAGGGAAAACAATTTCGGTTTTTGAAACACAATGACATTAATGACACCAATTCTGTACTAAACAAAGCAAAAATATTACGGAAAAGCGAATGCTAAAAGTCATACACATTTGCAATTACTCACAGCTTATTTAATATCTTTTGGTGTTCGTGAATGTTTCACATTTCGCTCCAGCCACCACGCCACCAAAAATTCCAAAAGAGTATGTCTTTGCCAACGCTAAAAAATCACTTTTTACTATATTGCCCGCTATTTGTGATAACCGATAGCGGTAGTTATTTTTTTAGCAGTTATATTTGCTGAATACACTGCACCATCCATATACCCAGGGGATTCTGAGGCTGATTCAGAGCTGGAAATTAATAATTTATTATCAAAAAAAGATTTATTAAAAATTGGGTGACCATTATTTTGGTGAGGGAAAAGAGAATTATCAGATTTTTCAAAGGTATTTTCTTCGTTGCTCCATATGCATTCCTCATAGTCCATAAAATCTTCAGCTTTCACTCCAAAAACATTTTTTATCTGATTGATTACCTTAGCACGTCTTTCTGCATAATCAAGGCTCTCGAAGGAGGAGTTCACGAAACCACAGAGTGCGTATTTAGATCTTTCTTGATTACTATGATCGTATAGTTCGGTAATAGGTCCAGTATTACTGAATAAAGTTCCTGATAGATTTTCATGTTCCCAAAATGGCTGATCATAAGTCAATGCAATCTTAATGGATTCTTCCATCCAAGTATGAGTTTGTGTAGCTATATTCATCAAATCATTTGGTAATTGAGGCTCAAACAAGATTTTTTTTACCCACAATTTTGGAGGAATGGACAAAATAACCCTATTTCCTTCAAACACCTCTTTCGCAATTACTTGAACCCTATTTTGGTGGAATTTAATTTCTTTTACCGGTTGATCTAGTAATACATCATCCTTATCTAATTTTTGATACAACGTATTAATAAGATTGGAAGTACCACCAGAAATTCTGTAACTAGGGGGTTGATTAGGAATTTGTATAGATTCTGCAGGTGAAGTGGAGAAGGGCTGAAAGAATACTGTGCCATCCATATATTGTTCAAAGTAATTTATTCCTAATTCTTCCAACAACGCTATTAGATACTTGTGTTGAGTGCCAAACCAAGTTGCGCCCATTTCAACGGGTGTATTGTCTGTTCCATATACAGTCTTGATTCTCCCACCAAGCCTAGTTCTTGCCTCCAAAATTTTAAATGGAATACCTTCTTTTTTTAGTCGGTACGCTGTTAAAAGACCAGATAAGCCTGCTCCAATTATTATGTTCATATTGTAAAAATAGTGAAATTGAGACTTAATTTTCTCCACTTTAGTCATTAGTATTGACGTTGATAAAATCAATAGTTATAAAGACATTCAAATTAATTCTGTTTTAATTACTGCAGACGTGTTTGTGTATAGTTTCGATGCGTGAAAATCTGCGAGGATTTTAAGATTAAGAAACCAAGATAGTAAAAATGTAAGTAATTTCCGATAGGAAATTCGGAAGCAATGAACTATACACGGCTTGCCAGTAGTGTTTTTGTTCCGTTATTGATATTTATAGACTTTTCCGCTGTCTTGAATTTTACATTATTGGCAATGAGTTATATGAAAACTAATATAGCATTTTAATGTGGATTTCTAAGATAACAGCAGGTATCGTCCCGCTTTTCCATTTTTTTACTTTATTGATTCGAAATTCCAGTGTTCAATTTTTTTAATACCTAAACCGGTAGCATAACGAGATTGCTTTTTATGACCATAATTAAAATATAGGTAGATTTGGTGGGAGGTCCCTTTTCCCTTTGGTAACGTGACAGTAATTAATCCCATTTTGTGCTGTAATTGTACCGCCAAATTTTTTAATTTGTATTAGTTTTATTTAGTTAGAATTATTAAATAAACACTTAAAAACCCCATAAACAAAGAGGTTTTAGGGTCTGTCCCTATTTTGGAGATTAAGGGAATAGATTCCGGGCGAGGTCACTATAAAAATTAAAAGTCTGCGGCAAAAGCCGTGGACTTTTTTAATGGAAAAAATCACGAATTCGGTTGGTTTCTTGAGCTTTCTAAATATTGGAATTAAAAGAGGTTGGAAAAATTCTACTGAAGAGATCTCTTTTGGAGACAGATAATATTGCAGATAAGCCGGGAGCTAAACAGGTTTAAGGATCCCAAAAAATAAAGGAGGTTATATTTGGACTTTGCTTTACTGATGTTCCGGAAAAGACGCTGAAGGAAGTTTTTTTAGGATTGCCTATTTAAATTTGAATATTTTAATTTGCGAAATGCAGATAAAAGTCTGGCGAATCCAGATAAAAAAGCAGTGTCAGAATAAAAACTATCATCAAGCCAAGTCCTGTAAGCATTTGTCTTCGGGAATTCCCATAATAACTCATTGTAATTATTTTTTGGCAAATTTAAGGGAGCAATTCGGGTTTATCATGAGGTTTCCCGTACACGGGTGTTAATAAATTGAAATATTTTTAAACTTTGGAATCATCAAACAATAAGTACTTAAAGCCACTAAAATCTGAAGTATTTGGATTAAAGAAAAAAATTAAATGAATTACAGGAAGAAACTCAATACTTTCAAATTGATGGAGATCATTGTCAGTATAAATTAGGTTGTTAATCTCATGAATGGGAAGGCTTTGCGAATGATGCTTTCGAAAAATGGAAATCAGCTTCAGAATGTGGAAAACCGTATTTTTTCTACAAACGGAAGGCTTACATTTGATAAAGAAAAGGGAAAAGAAATTAACAGTATATGCAAATTCCTTTGTAAATTACCAGGATGTTCAAAAAAGTTTTAGTCGCAGACGATATAGACAGTATTAATCACGCTGTGGCCAGTGTTTTGAAGGATTTCAATATAGAGAAGGTTTCTTACGCCCAATATTGCGATAAGGCTTATGTGAAAGCGAAAAAGGCCATTTTGGAGGGGAAACCTTTTGATTTGTTGATTTGTGATCTCTCCTTTAAAAACGATTACAGGGAAGAGCAGATTTCCGGCGGAAAAGAACTTATTGCGCTTTTAAAAAAGGAAGATCCTAATCTTAAAGTGTTAGTGAATACTATAGAAGATCACCCACATACTGTAAAAGCTCTATGGGCATCAGGAAACATTGACGGTTATGTTTGTAAAGACCGCCATGGAATGCAGGAATTGAAAGAAGCGATCTTTAATTTAAACAGGGGGAAAACTTATAACTCTCCACGTATAGAACGGAGTTTAAAACAGGAGAATTTAATTGTTTTAAAGGATTTTGAGATAAACCTGCTCACTTGTATCGCGAATGGTTTAACCCAGGACGAAATTCAGGAAAAATTTAAAAAAGATAATATTTCTCCCGCCAGTAAAAGTGCTATTGAAAAACGCTTAAAGGAATTACGCGAAGATTTTAAAGCGAAAAACACTTCTCACCTTATAGGAATAGTAAAAGATTTGAAACTTATTTAGAAAGTTAAATGCCAGTTATAGATCAACAAATTGGGTAGGGCCGAATTGAAGGATTTTAAACCGGCATTCTTTTTTTTATGATAATTTAGTCAGAATAGGCTTTATTAAAATAAATAATATTCAGAATTAG
>JAAFGY010000186.1 GCA_010365135.1 Flavobacterium sp. | reverse complement strand
TAATTTTGTCATTGAATGCTGAAATAGAAGCTGGATTCCATTGCAACGCCCCCGAAATTTCTAAAGGTTGGCCGGTAGATGCGCCTCCCATAGACATATTAAAAGCACCAATTCCCTGCATAATATGACCTGCTTGTGAAAAAGCAAAAGTCGAAAACATACATAAACAAAATTGTAGTAATTTTTTTTTCATGATTAAAATGTATTGATTAAAGTTGAATAATTAAAAACTGAAAATCCGGCTTCTTTTTTCCTGCGAACAAGACCCATTGATTTAATAGGATAAAATTATTGCATTACAGAAAACCTACTTGTAACAAATGTTACATAACTCGCAGTTTTTTAATAAATAGTTAACGAGATTTAATTTACAAAAAGAAGATGATTTTGTCCTGTTTTCTATTTGATGTAAAAACCTATAAAATTGATTTTTGTACAGTAAATATTTAAAGTCTTAATTTAAAAACAAAAAAAACTGCCTAAAAAAGACAGTTTTAAAAAATTTTACTTGAAAGCAATTTAAGTTTTAATACCTTTTTCTTTCCTAAAAAACATAGCCTGCATTATTATCGAAAGTACAATTGTCAACATCGCACCTATGAAGTTGAGCCACAAATAACCTAATTTTTCTTCCCCACTCGGATAAATATAAATTGCATAATAGTAAATTACAAATATGGCTATTTGACTAATAACTGCACTATAAAAAATGGCTTTTGCCTGAACGTATTTGATATAAAAACCTACTAAAAATATACCTAAAACCGTTCCATAGAAAATAGAACCCACAATATTGACCAATTGAATTAAATTTTCGAATAACGTTCCAATGCTGGCAAAAAGTATGGCGACAATTCCCCAAAAAAGAGTGAAAAACTTAGTAGCATTCACATAATGCGTTTCTGATTTTTCTCCTTTCAGATTACGCTTATAAATATCAATGGCTGTGGTCGATGCTAAAGCGTTCAATCCAGAAGCTGTGGAGGACATTGCCGCCGAAATAATCACTGCCAGCAACAAACCTATCAATCCTTTGGGTAAATAAGTCAAAATGAAATGAAAAAAAACATAATCTTTATCATTGGTTTCGCTGTGAAAATCGGCTTTGAGGATGATTTCTTTGGCACGATCTCTCAAATCTTTTTCCTTGCTGGATAAGGCCACCAATTCTTTTCGCAGAATCGGGTTATCATAATCCTGATTGAGTTGGTCTATATATAATAGGTTGATCACTTTTTTATCTTCCGAAAGCCCTTCTAGCTTTTTTTCCAAAAGATGATATTCGTTTTTATAAACCGATTTTTCTACAATTATTTTGTTGTTTGGATTGAAATTCAAAGGAACGGGATTGAATTGGAAAAACACGAAAACCATCACCCCGGTTAACAAAATGAAGAACTGCATCGGCACTTTCAACAAGCCGTTCATTATTAAACCCATTTGGCTTTCCCGAACCGATTTTCCTGATAAATAACGTCCTACTTGGGATTGATCGGTTCCAAAATAAGCTAAAGCCAAGAAAAAACCTCCTGTGATTCCGCTCCAAATCGTATATTTTTCTTCGGGATCAAACGAGAAATTTACGATGTTCATTTTGTCATTTGCCCCAGCAATATGCAATGCACTAGTAAAAGTCATGTCATTAGGCAAGAAATGCAAAATCAGGAAGAATGTGATAAACATCCCCAACATAATGACAAACATTTGCTGTTTTTGAGTCACATTCACGGCTTTTGTTCCCCCAGAAAAAGTATAAATTATAACAAGAACACCAATAACGATGTTCATTATTGTTAGATTCCAACCCAATAATGCGGATAAAATTATCGCGGGCGCATAAATGGTCAAACCCGTTCCCAAACCTCTTTGAACTAAAAAAAGAATTGCGGCAAGCGAACGTGTTTTTAAATCAAACCGTTTTTCGAGATATTCATAAGCCGTAAAAACCTTGTATTTGTGATATATTGGAATGAAAGTCACGCAAATAACCACCATCGCAATGGGCAGCCCAAAATAGAATTGTAAAAACCCCATTCCGTCGTGATACGCTTGTCCTGGAGTCGAAAGAAAAGTAATAGCACTGGCTTGTGTCGCCATAACCGAAAGTCCAACGGTGTACCAAGGCGTTTCATTGCTTCCCAAAATATAATCTTGTACATTCTTGCTTCCTCGAGTTTTCCAAACGCCGTAAATTACTATAAAAAGTAAGGTTACAATGAGTACAATCCAGTCAAATAATTGCATAGGCTAAGAATATAATTTCATTAAAAAATAAAAGATTACTATATAAATAGCATTGGCTATAAGAACCCAAGTGTAGCTTTTTTTCCAAGTTTTAACTTTTTTTGTTTCCATAATTTTTTGTTTTTTAAGGCTTCACATTTGTTGCTGGCATCGCCATTGGCCTTTTCAACGAAATCATATTGGCTAATAATTTATAAGCTCCAGAAACGCCTTCGGGCAATTCTCTAAAAAAACTTAAACCTGTGTAAATATAATATCCTTTTCCGTAAGGAGCGATTAATAACGCACCATTTTTGGGCGTTTCTCCTTTATCATTCGAAGATAAAATTGGAGTAAATGCTTTGTCAAATTCGTTGGGATAATACAATCCTTGTTCTTGTTTCCAACCTTCGAAATCTTTAGCAGAAATTGTATTTGGGGAATTTAAAACAGGATGATTGGGCGCTAAAAACCGAACTTCGGCATTTTCTTCGGTTACTCTGTCTCGGGAAATTTTCAAGGGAAACGGAGCGATATTTTCGGTAACCAAATCATTTGGATTATTATATTGTACGAGCATTGTTTTTCCTCCTTTTACAAAATCAAAAAGAATCTTTTGCTTATTTGCCAGTGCTTGAACCGTATTATACGCTCGAACTCCTGTCATAACTACATCAAAATTGGCGAGTTTTTCGGGAGAAATTTCTTCGGGATTTAACAATGTAACTTTGTAGCCCATTTGAGTTAAAGTACTGGGAACTTCGTCACCAGCTCCCATAATATAAGCGATTTTTTCTCCTTTAGTTTTTAAATCCATTCGCATAAACTTGGCTTCCGAAGGTTTTAATACTTGTTGTTTGGTGATGTGGTTCAAATCGATGATGATTTGTTCTTTGTCAAAGCGTTTTCCATCAATAATAGCGACACTTTTAGCAACTGTTTCTTCAGGTGAATTTGGCGGCGTTACTTCAAAATATATGGTTTGTTCGACTCCTTTTTTATCAAAATTGAATGGAATTGATTTTGGAAAAACACGCCAATTTTCAGGCAATTCGAGTTGTAAATCTCCTTTTACAGCATCTTTACCGGCTTTTATTTTTACGGCTATATATTTCTTTTTGTTGTCCTTGAAAAGCGAAACTTTATCTAGAATACTGGTCGTAATTTCGGGAACAATATCCAAATAACTATACATTTCTCCTTTTACATCGTCATTGTATTTATAAACAACAGTTCTTTCAAAAGGGATTTCAACACCGTTAATTTCAATGTTAAATACCACTTTTACCTCTCGAATAATATCTGGAATTCCTATGTTTTTTTGATCCAAAACGGTGTACATTCCTTCCGACGCTTTTTCTTTTAACCAATAGGGTTGGGTGTATTCCACGGTGGATGGCAACTGCAAATCAAGAGTACTATTTTGCGTAATATTGTTATTTAAAACTAAATTTTGAGGCGTATTTTTGGATTCGGGCAAAGTGGTTACACTCACTAATCGCATCGCAATAGTACTTCTATTTATGGCTTCGAGTTTCAATTTCAGGAGGCTATTTGGCGTTGCTTCTTGATTTTGAGCAACTGCTTCGAGGAATAATCCAGCGCAAGCAGAAATAGTTTTCTGAATTTCTTCTGATTTTATCGCTTTCCAATGGTTTTCGTCCAAAAATTGCATCATCGAATAGGCTTTTACCAAATTTGGAATGCTAGCAGAAGGGTTTTTAAAATCAAATTCGGAAGCAATTTTTGTCATCAATTCTCCAATAGGTTTTCCACCTTTTACACGATTCCAAGAAGTATCAATTCCTTCGAAAATAGAAGTTTTATCTTTTAAAACAACACCCTTTATTTGTTCTAAATATTCGGTGTCTTCTCCCCGAGCTCCCGTACTTCCAAAGCCTTGTGATTGATGACGACTTCGACTCAAAGCGGCAATTTCCTGATTTGATTTCCCAATAGCTGGATAATAAACGCCTGTTTGTATCGATACTAATTTGGATTTATTGGCAGCATCAAATTTTTCCTGGCTTCCGTAAAACCACCAAGAAGTATTAAAAAACTGGCGTTTAGGTTGCCAAGGTTTTACTAATTTCAATTGTTCAGGAAAAATAGCTGGATTATTGGCCATATCAAAACTTTCAACACTCAAAATAGCAGATGCCGAATGATGACCATGTGTGTTTCCGCCGGTTCGGTGATCAAATCGATTGATTATTACATCAGGCTGAAATTTTCGAATAGTCCAGACAATATCAGAAAGCACTTTATTTTTGTCCCAAATTTCCAAAGTTTCGTCTGGATTTTTAGAAAAACCAAAATCATTAGCACGGGTAAAAAATTGTTCTCCACCATCAATTTTTCGAGCTTCAATCAATTCTTGGGTTCTGATGACTCCTAATAATTCCCGCAATTGAGAACCAATTAAATTTTGTCCGCCATCGCCTCTTGTTAAGGATAAATAGCCTGTTCTTGCCTTAGTTTCATTAGATAAATACGAAATTAATCGGGTATTTTCGTCATCGGGATGCGCTGCAATATAAAGTACCGAACCTAGAAAATTCAATTTCTGAATTTGATTGTAAATTTCTACGGAGGTTGGTTTTTGGGGTTGTTGCGCATTTATTATTTGAAAAGAAAGAAAGAAAATAACAAAATAGGATATCAAAACTTTCTGCATTTTTTTGGAGTTTAATTGGCATTAACTCCAAATGTAGTAATTAATTGAATTTCTAAATAGTATTTTATATTTTCTTTGACAAAAAACGAAAATCTTTACTTATAAATAACCGTTCTTGGCTTGCCTAAACCAAAATCTTGAAGCCCAAAATCCGAAGTTTCCAAAGCATTTGTTTTTAAAACATTATTGCCATTACCCGGAATTGTTGGATAATAAGCCAAAGAAATTTGGAAAGTTCGAAATACTAGAAAGTCATTTGTAATTAGAAAGCCAAAACCCACTTTTGAAAAAGCTTGGTTATTACGCATTTTGGTTTCTTCATTTCCAAGCATTGCAATAGTGTAATTGAAAAAAGGATTTAATCGAAAACCCAGAACTTTCCAAGGCGAGTACGTTTGGGTTTGAAAGGTCAACATGGCTTTTTGATTGCCGTAAATAGCACTTCTGAAACCTTTAATTCCATACTCTTCGTTGATGGTGAGTTGGTCGCCAATGGAGTTCTGGCGGTTGATTCCTATAATTAATTGTGGCTTAATGAACTGTCGAACTTTCCATTTTCCAATCTCAATCAAATTGGTAAAATAATTGGCCTGAAAAGTAAAGGCTGTTTGCTCGGTTGCCGATTTGTTGAAAAATGTACCCAATTCGAAATCGAGGCTCAAAAATCCCCATTTAAAATAGTTTCCAAAAGAGACTTGTCCTCCTAAATAGAATCGTCTACTATTATTTTTATACTGATAACCTGTTGTAATTCCGTATGTTTTTCCAATGGGAACATCCTCGATTACTCCATTTTTAAATATGTATTTGTCTTCGACATATTTTCGTGTTGAGATACCAATTCCAGAAAGGAAAAAGTGTTCCGAAGAATAAAAATCGATAGAATCATATACAATAGTTGGGCTTTCGAGATAATCTACATTCAAAAACCTAGCGGAAATAATTAGGTTGGTTACTCGACTGTTTTCGGTGCTGTCTTTCGAAATTCTCAGCGCATATCCTGCCCAAAAATCCTGTGAATTGTATTTGAAACTTTGTTTAGCATACACTAAATTGGCATCCGAAAGTGTATCAGTTCTAAACTGTTGGTCTACATTCATTCCACCTGCCCATTTTGCAAAAGGAGAGTAAAAAGGACGGTCAATTGCTAGTGTTTTCCCATAATTATCATCCAAATCTTTGAAGTAATTGAGCGTGGTAATTATGAAAGTATTTTTGATATTGGGAACAATATATTCAATATTATAGGCATTTTTACCGTCAGAATATCTTTTATTATATTTACTATTAATAGAATGGCCAGAACCAAAAAAATTACGATCATTCAGTTGAAAACTAGCTTTTGAGTCTGAAATCCCGGCTTTAGGAAGCAAACTCCAAGTGTCTAAAACTCGAATAAAGACATCTACAGAATCTCCATTTTTAGCAGTTAAACGTGTCGTAATGGCAACTTTATTGATATAGCTTTGCGCTCTTATTAAACGTGCTGATTCCTTTAATAATAAGGAATCCAAGGGTTTATTCTTTTTAATAAGCAATATATTTTGGATTGCTAATTTTTTTGTTTTAATGTGAAGGAGATTCCCGTTTTTTTCAACCCAATTTCTAGGTTTTTTTGTAGTATCAATCTCAGAATATCCAAAAGGATCGAGTGTTTCAATATTAATATTCCTAATAATCTTACCTTCAAGTGATTGGTAATTTTGTTTAGCTATAATTTTACTTTTCTTTTTTTTGGAATTGATAGGTTTAAAAATCAATTTATGCACAAACTTGGTGAATTTATGTTTTTTAGAATAGTTTTGAATACTCCTATAAACCTCAGTACTGTCTTTTTTGGGTATATTTTTTTGAGAATAACCCACCAGAAAGTTGAGGATTATCAAAAGAAATAACAACAGTTTTTTGTGAGGCATTTTAAAAAATAAATATATAAAAGGAAAGAAATGGTTCTAATTTTCCATTATCATTGTTGCATAAGAAAGCATAATTAAACCACAAATATTGGCTTTTTATTTTAATAAAGTATTATAGT
>JAAFGY010000185.1 GCA_010365135.1 Flavobacterium sp. | reverse complement strand
GAAGTTTTGGCGGGAAAAACGATGCATTCCACTGCCAAAGAAGCGGCAACTCTTGCTTTGAAAGCCAATGTAAAACAATTGATTTTAGGTCATTATTCTACTCGATATGAAAATATTGAACTTTTTAAAGAGCAAGCCGAAATCATTTTTCCAAATATCCTTTTGGCCGACGATGGAAAATCATTTGAGTTTTGATTGTTATTGCAAAACTTAAGAACTTATTTTTTAATATAATCGAATGGAGTGAACATTCGCAGCAAACGGTTTTATGATAATAAGTTTGTTTAAATTTGCAATTAAAGAATTAAAAAAACAATGGAAGACTTAAGCAATTATAGAAAATCGTATGAAAAGAATGAACTTTTGGAAACTAATATTCCTGAAGATCCGATCAACTTATTCAACAGATGGTTTCACGAAGTAGAAGATTTTGGCGGTGTCGATGAAGTCAATGCGATGACGGTTTCTACTTTTGGATTAGACGGTTTTCCAAAGGCAAGGGTTTTGCTTTTAAAACAATTTACTTACGAAGGATTTATTTTTTATACCAATTACAATTCTGAAAAGGGTAGGGCAATTGCCCAAAATCCGAATGTTTGTCTTTCTTTTTTTTGGTCTTCACTCGAACGCCAAGTTATTATTAAAGGAGTTGCCGAGAAAATTTCGGAAAATCTTTCTGACGGTTATTTTGAATCCCGGCCAACAGGAAGTAAATTGGGTGCAATTGTATCTAACCAAAGCGAGATTATTGCCTCGAGAGCCGTTTTAGAAGAGGGTTTGAAGCAATTGGAAAAAGATTACGAAGGCAAGGAAATCCCAAGACCTAATTACTGGGGTGGTTTTTTAGTTCGTCCTGTAGAAGTGGAGTTTTGGCAAGGAAGACCTAACCGTTTGCACGATAGAATTCGGTATCATTTGCAAGAAGATTATTTTTGGAAAATTGACAGGTTGGCTCCTTAATTACAGATGTTTTAAATTCATATATTTTTTACACTAAATTTTTTTATTCAAAATCTGATATTTTTATAAGAAAATTATTTTGCAAAATATTATTTTTGTGTATTTCATCGATTTTATTTGTATTTTAAACGGTAAAAGTTATATATTTACACCAAGAAATTATAACAACAATATCAGTTAACAAGAATTTAAGAAGTTTGCCCCACAATCTACTTTAAAACTTAACCTACTTTTATACAAAAAATAATAATTGAGAGTTTGTTGTTAATTAATTAGTTAGAAAAACCGCTTTCCCTAGAAGCGGTTTTTTTATGTAAAAGAATTCTCGTTTTTTATTTGATTATCTTAAATTATTCTTAGATTTACCCAGTAGATTAGATATTTTTTAAATTAAAGCTAAAATTATTATGAATATTAAGAATCGGTTGACCTTGATGAGTTTCCTACAATTTTTTATTTGGGGAGCTTGGCTAATTACTGTAGGTAATTATTGGTTTGCAACAAAACAATGGAGTGGAGCCGAATTTGGCGCTATATTTTCAACCTTAGGACTTTCCTCCATTTTAATGCCAGCGTTGACTGGAATTATTGCGGACCGATGGGTAAATGCCGAAAAACTATACGGAATTCTGCACATTTTAGGAGGTTTAGCACTTTGTTATATTCCGCAAGTCGATAATCCTTCCACTTTTTATTGGGTAATTTTTGGTGCCATGCTTTGTTATATGCCTACGATTTCCTTATCGAATTCAGTGGCTTATAATATTTTGAAAAATAATAATTATGATGTTGTCAAAGTTTTTCCGCCGATTCGAGTTTGGGGAACGATTGGTTTTATCGCAGCGATGTGGATTACCAATTTGTCCGGGAATAAAGCTTCTGCCAATATGTTTTATATTTCGGCTTTTGCAGCCTTCATATTGGGAATTTATGCGTTCACATTACCACAATGTCCACCGCAAAAATTAATTGACAAAAATGCTTCTTTTGCCAAAAAATTGGGATTGGATGCGTTCAAATTATTTGGAACCTACAAAATGGCAGTTTTCTTTATATTCTCTATGTTTTTGGGAGCTGCTTTGCAATTGACCAATATGTATGGCGACGTATTTTTATCTGAATTTGGAAAAATTCCAGAGTATGCAGATAGTTTTGTGGTGCAAAAATCTACTTTGATTATGTCGATTTCCCAGTTTTCGGAAACGGCGTTCATATTAGCGATTCCGTTTTTCTTGAAACGATTTGGAATCAAACAAGTAATGTTGATTTCGATGTTGGCTTGGGTGTTGCGTTTCGGATTCTTTGCTTATGGTGATCCTTCGTTTGGCGGAACCTTTTTAATCATTATGTCGTGTATCGTTTACGGAATGGCATTCGATTTCTTTAATATTTCGGGTTCGTTGTTCATTGAAACTACTACAGATTCTTCTATTCGTTCGAGTGCGCAAGGATTGTTTATGATGATGTCTAATGGTTTTGGCGCTTTCTTTGGCGGAATCATTAGCGGACAGGTTATTGATACATTTTTCACCCACGATGGCGTGAGAGATTGGCATAATATCTGGTTGAGTTTTGCCAGTTATGCATTGATAATAGCGATTGCTTTTGCCGTTTTATTCAAACACAAACACAATCCAGCGGAAGTGGCAAACGTGAGTCATTAACAAAACTTATTTAAATATAAAACCTCCTTTTAAATCGCTTTAAAGGAGGTTTTTTGTAATTGTTGAAAAATTGAATTTGCTGTACTTCTTTTTTTTTTGGCAAGGATTAATAGTCAATTTATCTAATTGGGTTAGAAATCTGATCTATAGGGGGTTAATATTCTTGCTTTCCATTTCACGCAAGAGTTTGTCGGGAATAGGGCGGCAATCGCAATTTTTTTGATGGGCTAAATGCCATTTGACCCGTTCTTCAAATTTGGCGTTTTTTGGCATCTTGTTTTTTAAATGCCATTCTTTGTTTATTCCCATATTAGTTGGTTTTGATAAGAAGTATCCAAAGTTATGAAATAATTTACTTTTACTCGGTCAATTTTAGAACGATCTGGTTTTGCCACCCGAAAGGATCCAAGAAGGAGCGGGGAGTGTTAGGGCTGGTTTGGAAAGGGGATTTAGTAAGTCAGACCACTTTGTAGTATATGATGCCAGCTACTATTTTGGAAGAAGGCTCTCAAAGTAAGTTTTGATTTTCATATTTGATTTGCTCTCCAATTCTAGAAGATCATTTCCGGTACTATCAAAACAAGTAACTACTACTGCATTTCTACCTAAGTTGGTAGTTGAAGAAAATGTTAAAATGATTTTATCTTCGCTCCATTCTGGTTTCTTAAAATTTTTAAAAATAATCGAATTTACAAATTTTCCTTCGGTTGTGATTTCCGCATTTCCTAGTGATAGCTTCATTTTATTTATGAACTCTTCGATATTTCCATCGAATATAATGCTTAATATTTTTGTGGGTTTTGCATTTACAGTTCCCGAAACTACACAAACTCCGGATTGAATTGGTGGAAGTGTTGAAGACTTGCTCGAAACAATGGTATTGGTTTGCGCAACGCTTAGCTGAACCGAAATTACGAATAGCAGTAGCAATGAGTTTTTCATTTTAGTTTTTTTTGTGAACAGAATTTAGTTTATTATTCGGTTTCTTTAGTAACTGTTTTATTTTTTTTGAAGGCTTCATTTTATTGTCAGCAACAGCACAATAGTTAACTAGTATTTTTTCAGCTTGGTTGTACATTTCATCACTACTCAATTTTCCAGCTGTATTTTCTATCACGGTTTTTGACATTGCAGCCATATAAAGACCTAATAAATCTGTCTCTCCATTAGTCAATTTCATTGCTTTTTCTCCAATATCAAATGTATAATCTGGTGTTCCTTGCATCCAGTTCATGATGTATTTAATGGCATTCAATCGGTTTAACTCTGCTTGATCTGCAGGTGTGCTGAACAAATAATTGGCACAGATTAAAACTTGACTTTCGGACGATTTAAAGCTTTCAGTTGATTTGAATTCAGCATTGGCTAATTTGCTAAAATTTTGTGCAAAGGACATAGTACAGGAAAACAAAATAAGAACAATAAAAATAATTTTTTTCATGATTTGGGGATTTTAATTTGGTATTAATTTGTAATGTTCTTTTGGTGGTAGCAGGATTAGTAATTTGAGTTTATCACATCCTTTCCATTATTAAAGTTTTGTCATTTAGTGTTTTAATTTTCCATTTTATATTTTGCGTTCCGTTATCTATAGTGATAATTATAATCGAGTCATTTTTTGTGTAAGTGCCCTGAAAATCCATAAAAGTGATTGGAGGCGTGCCACACCATCCTGAACTTCTCTCCACGCACTGCGTTTTTTCTAAAAATGAGAGTCCATACTCATCCGCTTTTAGGGAACTGGCTCTTGAAAGTTGAAGCTCAGAACCTGTATAAATTGGATTGATCCAATGACCTATTAATTTGTCGGATTCATTGATTGGGATATTTTCGTTTTCTTTTGAACATCCAATAGTGGTAACTAGTAATAAAAATAGAACCGTTTTTAGTATTGTTTTCATAAATAGTAAGTTTTAATTATTCCTCTGCTAGCGCGAGCGCAATGTCATTAAGTTAAGCTTTATTTGTCATTCTGACGAAGGAAGAATCTCAACCAACGTGAGCAACTAACGCGAGATTCTTCCTTCGTCAGAATGACAAAATCATCGACAAAATCCCTTAGCTTAATGAAATTACGTTCGAGTTATAATACTGAATTTCATTCCGTTATTTTTACTTCTTTCATTAATGGTTCCAGTTTGCTATATTCACTAATGATATTTACCGTAATTATTGCTAATACTATTCCAATACCACTAGAGATTATTTGAGCAATTGTAGTAGTAGTCAATTCTTCAATTGAATTAGCTTTCATAGCATATTTAAAGACAAATTGTCCAAAAAATCGATCAATGATCCAAAATGTCCACCATAAACTTAGCGAAGGCATTGATAAGTGCTCCTTTGTATGTACCTCATTTCTTTTTAAAAATAAATGGGTTTCCTGAAACAACTCTTTCATTATTTGATACGGTCTAAATAAGTTTACAATGGGTACAAACCAGCAACCTGCTGCCCAACCTTCAGAATGTGATAAGTGATTCACTCTCAAATGAAGATTAAAATAAGCACGCCTAAACCATTGAATAAAAGTAATAGCGGAAATAATAAAAACAATAATTTGAACGATGCCAATGGCTTGTTCCCGATTGTCATTTGAAGTAACCAATTCTGTAGCAATTTCGCCTCCATTTGCGACTGTTTGTAGTAAATCATATTGAAAATAACTGGAAACTATTGAAATACCATTCAATCCCAAAGCAATCCAAATGAGGAGAATTGCATTTTGAGATCGCTGTTCGTTGGGTTTTAAATCTTGCATTTTGTTTTCTTAATTTCTAGTATTTATTTGGGTTGTTGTTTGCTCTCGTTTGTGGGCACGGATTGCAAATCCGCGCTATCGGGTAGTATAATAGCTATTCTTCCCATTAAATAAAAGTTTTCTAATCCAATTCTCAACAAATACTCTCTTGATTAATATTGAGATGATTAATTTGAATGTTTTTTATACTCCCATTATATTGAAATTCTTTGACTTCTTACTATTTCTAAATTAATATTGCTCCGTTAAGTCAACTGAGAAATTATTTTAAGTTATGAATTCGGGAGATTTGACACAGAAAATACAGTAAAGGTTTATTTATTAGTTTGCTTATTCCCTTTTATCATAAAGTAAATTGAAAGGACAAATACAATAAGATAAAGCACATCTAAAAGAGGGTCTTTCAAAGTGAAAGTTGCAAAGTCGATGTGTTTGAATAATGTCAAGCCTAAAGTAAATGCGATTAAGGCAAAAAACCAGTTTATTCCATTTTTGTTTTCCATATTTTGTATTGTTAGATTTTACAATCCATTATTGTTCTTTTAGCGCTGCTAGATCTCCACACTTTGAAAAGCGCGTTATTTTTGTTTGAGTAGCCATTGTATTAATTCGTCATTATCCACTATACTCCAAGAATGCGGATGTCTTCTATTGTCTGGTTTTCTATATCCTTTATTTTGAGTGGTTAGTAATACTGCATCTTGATTACCAAGTCTGTTCAGTTCATTAATCATGGCGGAACATTCGGCTGCATTCATATTAGTAAAGTCGGCTTCACGTTCTTTTAACCACCAATTGATGTCTGGTTCAGTGTAAATTCGTAGAGGGATATTGGATAGTTTTTTAATTTCGGTTTGTGCCGTATCAGAAAATGAATATGGTGAAATTTTATAATACTGCGCTAAATGCGTTGTTGGATTACCGCCTGTTTCCTTTTCGAGTCTGTCAATCATATAAACATTTTCGGGATTGGCTTCGCTGTCTTTTGAAAGTCGAATGTCTCTTTTGGCGGAATTATAAAATCTTTCAAAGTCGAGTGGGGGGTCAATCGCAAAAACTGCTGTTGGTTTAATTGCTGCATTTTCGGCATATTTAATCGCACAACTTCCCCCAATTGAAAATCCCCCAACATAAAACTTTTGCTCTATAAGTTGGTGTTTAGCAGTTACATCATGTAAAATTTTGTCAAAAGTTTGCTGGCTCAAGTGATCGACACCAAAAGACAACACTCCGTCTTGGAAAGTGGGAATAATAGTCAAAATACCACCTAAGGCCAATTGATTAGGTAAATTAGTTTGTTCTAAAACAGCTTCTGCAGTTTCGCCAAAACCTGGTATTAGAAAAAGATATCCTTTATAAGGAAGTTTTGGCGGATATAGTAGGGTATAGCAGTTTTTCGTTGTGTCTTTTTCATCTAGAAAAACTTTCTCTATTTTAGGGTTATTCCCTTTTTGTGCATTGCAATCAATACCAAAAAGTAAAAAAGTCAGTATTATTAAAAACAATCTATTCATAACCCGTTGGGTGCAATTATTTTAAGAAAAAAATAATGGATAAATATTGGTCAAGATACTGAAATTCAGTATCTTGAAGTCGCAAAACAAAC
>JAAFGY010000184.1 GCA_010365135.1 Flavobacterium sp. | reverse complement strand
TCATCATAATGGCAACACAAAATTCTAAAGCGGTGTCTGTAGAAACAACGCCAGTATGGATTAAAAATTCAGGCATTGTCAGTAAAATAAAACCAGGCAAATAGAAGGAAACTCCGCTCTTTTTAGCCATTTTTCCAGTAATAATTAGGAGAATGATACTAAGCAAAAAGGATGGAAATCGAGCAGCAAATTCATTTACACCAAAAATCGCAAAACTTCCCGCCGATAACCAAGAAGATAATGGTGGTTTTGCCCAAAAGGGAACGCCATAATCGGTTTGTAAAACCACCCATTGGTTTGTCTCTTGCATAATTCTTGAAATTTCGGCATAACGTGCTTCCGTTTTGTCTAGTAAAGGAATTATTGCAGTCAATAACAGTCTAAAGAGCGCGATTAAAATTACCGAAATGGATAGAATAAAGGAGTTATTTTTAAGCTTTTCTGAAATCATTTACTATAGATTTGGGGTGAATAATTGCTTTTCAATTTTTTTGTATTCACGGCTGATTTTGTACAAATCAAACCATAGTTTAAAACCGTAAGTAAATTTTACTTTAGAATCGCCTTTCTCGACCCATAAATTCAAAGGGATTTCTAGCATTTTTTTGATGGCTTTTTCTCTTCCAAAAAGAAGAATCATTCGGTAAAAAATTTCCACATCAAACAACCATCTGGAAATAAATTCCTTTTCGAATAACTTCTCTGAAATTTCTTTTGTAAAAAGTTTAGAACCACATTGAGTATCATAAACCTTAATATCAAGAATGTTAGAAATGAATGTTGCCACAATTCTTCCTATCAAAAACCGACTGTTTTCGCGTTTGATAGTGGAACCAATTTTCCGAATTCGGGATCCAAAGCTAAAAACAATTTCGCCTTGCAAATAATTCCGAAGTGCAATAAATTCTTCTAATGTTGTCGCTAAGTCGGCATCTAAATAGCCTATATATTGATGCTGGAACTGGGAATTGCAGTACTTAATTCCAGCTCGAACAGCTTCGGCTTTTCCTGAATTTTTTTCTAGTGAAAGAATATGAATTTGAGTGGGGTGTTTTTCCCTCAATACATTCAAAACGCCAACTGTATTGTCTTTTGAACCATCATTTACAAAACAAATAAATGCTTGCGGATTGCTATCTAAAAAATTGGAATATTCATGATTTGAAATCCCTTTTTCTTCATTATAACAAGGGATTACAATGCTGGTATTGAAAAGTATTGACATATAAATGTTTTATGTTTGGTCAAAAAGCAAGCTGAATGTGGTACTATTCGAAAAAGGCTAATATTGCTCTTTCTCATTCGGAAAATCCCTCGATTTGACATCAGCAACATACTGACCAATGGCAGTTTTCATTTCATCATATAAATTCATATAGCGACGTAAAAAACGAGGGCTAAATTCATTATTCATTCCCAACATATCGTGAATGACCAACACTTGACCGTCCACGCCACCGCCAGCGCCTATTCCTATAACGGGAATCGAAAGGCTTTTGGCTACTTTTTCGGCTAAATCAGCTGGAACTTTTTCGATAACTATGGCAAAACAGCCTAGCTGTTCTAGGAGTTTAGCATCTTCTAATAATTTTTCGGCTTCTTCTTCTTCTTTGGCTCGAACGGTGTACGTTCCAAATTTATAAATAGATTGTGGGGTTAAGCCCAAATGTCCCATTACGGGTATTCCAGCGTTTAAAATTCTCTTAATTGATTCTTTAACTTCGCTTCCACCTTCTAATTTTACTGCGTGTCCGCCACTTTCTTTCATGATTCTGATAGAAGAACGCAAGGCTTCTTTTGGATCCGATTGATAGCTTCCAAAAGGCAAATCGACCACCACCAATGCACGGTAAATAGCGCGTACCACACTAGAAGCATGATAAATCATTTGGTCTAATGTTATGGGCAAAGTGGTTACGTGACCCGCCATTACATTCGACGCAGAATCACCTACTAAAATCACGTCAACCCCAGCAGCATCAACAATTTTTGCCATCGAATAGTCATAAGAAGTAAGCATGGAAATTTTCTGTCCATCGGCTTTCATTTCGATTAATGATTTTGTGGTAATTCTTTTATAATCTTTTTTTGTAGCAGACATTTTTTTTATTTTAATTCCGAGAGGCTCGACATTGAATTTAATTTGAGACTGTAAAAGTAATAAATTGAATTTTTTAAAATTGAATTTTAGTAAAGGAATCTCAAAAACGAGGCTATTGGATTTAGGGTATTACAATTTATGCAAAGTATTTTAAAGAATTCCTACAATAAATAACTAAAATAGCTAATTTTGAAAGATAAATTCATATTGTCCTATTTTGAAAAATATATTAATTATTGACGATGAAGAAAAGCTACGTGGTTTACTTTCTAGGATTGTAAAATCCGAAGGTTTTGATGTGATTGAAGCTCCCGATTTGAAGTCAGGTTTCAAGAAATTGGAACAGAACGATATCGATGTGGTGCTTTGCGATGTCAAGCTTCCCGATGGCAATGGAGTTGATTTTCTTCAAAAAATTAAAGCTAGTTTTCCTTTAATCGAAGTTATTTTATTGACCGCTTACGGCAAAATTTCGGATGGCGTTCAGGCGATGAAAAACGGTGCTTTCGATTATATTGTGAAAGGCGATGACAATGATAAAATCATTCCGTTATTGTACAAAGCTTTAGAAAAAGTACAATTACAGAAGAAAGTCAAACAACTTGAAAAACGAATTTCCGATAAATATTCTTTCGACAACATAATAGGAAAATCAAAAGGCTTGGAACAAGTGATTGATTTAGCTAAAAAAGTTGCCAAAACCGATTCGACCGTACTTTTAACAGGAGAAACCGGAACGGGAAAAGAAGTTTTTGCGCAAGCCATTCACGAAGATAGTAACAGGGTTGGAAAATCATTCGTGGCATTAAATTGTAGTACTTTCAGCAAGGAAATTTTAGAGAGTGAACTCTTCGGACACAAACAAGGTGCTTTTACAGGAGCTATAAAAGACAAAAAAGGTTTTATTGAAGAAGCTAATGGAGGAACTTTGTTTTTGGATGAAATTGGCGAAATGCCACTCGAATTGCAAGCAAAACTCTTACGTGTTTTAGAGATAAACGAATACATTCCTATTGGCGATACAACTCCCAGAAAATCTAATTTTCGTTTAATTGCTGCTACCAACAGAGATTTGAAAACCGAAAGTGACGAGAATCGTTTTCGTTCGGATTTGTATTTTCGATTGAATATTTTCGAAATTAAAATTCCGCCATTGCGAGAAAGAATTAAAGATATTGCCCCGTTAACACATTATTTTGTAACAAAATTTTCTTCAAAAAGATTGACTATCGATCCTGATTTTATGTCTAAAATGGAAACCTATCATTGGCCAGGAAATGTTCGTGAACTCAGAAATGTAATAGAGCGATCAGTTATTTTGGTAATTGGTGAAATTTTGACACAAGATGTACTGCCTTATGAGATACAACATCAGACAGATAAAACCAACAAAACACTATCGGCATTTTCGATGCAAAGTGTTGAAAAACTCCATATTCAGAAAGTATTGAATTATACCAAAGGAAATAAAGCGGAAACGGCACGATTATTAGAAATAGGTGTTGCGACACTTTATCGAAAACTGGACGAATACAATATTCAATAAAAAAATTATCGTTTTGAGAAAAGCCTATCATTTTGATAGGCTTTTTTTATGCTTTTTTTTGGCACAAAAACAACAAAGCCATAACAAACAGGGCTTTATGTGTTATTCTTTTTTTTGGGAATACTTTTTGGCATAAGCGAGAAGATCATAAAAATTCATCCTTATGAAAAATCAAGTCACCACGGATTACAAACAAGCTGAACGCTTTGCCGAAATTACCAAAAGGGCAATCATTACTGGGAACATCATTCGGGCTAAAAAATGTTTGATACTGGCCGAAAAATTATTTGAAACAGGAAATCAGGAAACAAGAAATGCGATTTCGAATGTGTATGTTTTTTCGGTTTCTTCTTTTATGGAATTGAAAAATTGTAGCATTTCCAATCTGTTTCCTAAAGCATTGAAGACAGAATACATCAAACCAATTAATACTACCGGAGTTTAATTTTAATATTTACTATATGTTACTAACACTTTTTTCAATCGTCTTGGCAGTTTTACTGTTTGCGATTTGTTTTCTAACCGTCGATTTTTTCGAAAAAATCTAAATTATGACAGCACTATTTATCATTGCGCTCGCCGTTTTTGGCTATTTGGTTTATGTATTGATTAAACCTGAAAAATTTTAAAAAATGAATTTTTAGAATTTAAGATAATCTAAAATCTAAAATCAACAATCTAAAATTAAATTTATGAACACAGAAATTTTTGGCGTCATCAGTATTTTTATCCTCTCGATAGTTTTGGCCATTCCTATTGGAAGATATATAGCCAAAGTGTATTTGGGAGATAAAACGATGCTTGACGCAATTTTCAATCCAATTGAAAAAATTATTTTCAAACTTAGCGGAATTGATGACAAAGAAGAAATGAACTGGAAACAACATTTAAAAGCACTTTTGAGTGTGAATATGGTTTGGTTTTTTCTTTGTTTTTTTATCCTAATTTTTCAAAGAAGCTTACCTTTAAATCCAGATAATAATCCATCGATGTCTCCTGATTTGGCTTTTAATACTGCCATATCATTTGTCGTAAATTGTAATTTACAGCATTATTCAGGTGAAACGGGACTTTCTTATTTGGGACAACTTTTTTTAATGTTTCTGCAATTTGTTTCTGCGGCTACAGGAATGGCTGCGGCTGCAATAGTCTTTGTTGCTATGAAAGAAAGAACAACCGATAAATTGGGGAATTTTTACAATTTTTTCATCAAAAGTTGTACTCGTATTTTATTACCACTTTCTGCCATTGTTGCTGTTGTACTATTATTTAGTGGTACACCAATGACTTTTGAGGGGAAAGCCCAAATCGTGACTTTGCAAGGCGATACAGTCGAAGTTTCCCGTGGTCCAGCAGCGGCTTTTATTGGAATCAAACATATTGGAACCAATGGTGGAGGCTTTTTTGGTGTCAATTCAGCACATCCTTTAGAAAATCCAACTTATTTTACGAATGCTGTTGAATTGGTTGCACAATTAATTATTCCGTTTGCAATGATTTTTGCTTTGGGTTTTTTCTTGAACAAAAGGAAACTATCTTGGATTGTTTTCGGAGTAATGACTGTTGGTTTTTTGCTTTTGGTAATACCGACAGTAATCAGTGAACTCAACGGAAATCCTGCCATAGAAAAAATGGGAATTACCCAAACTACAGGAGCTATGGAAGGCAAAGAAGTTCGTTTTGGCCCTGCCATTTCTGGATTTTGGAGTATTGCTACGACTGTAATTTCTACAGGATCGGTTAATAGTATGCACGATAGTGCGATGCCCATTTCTGGAGCAATGCAATTACTTTCTATGATGGTCAATGCGTTTTATGGTGGCTGTGGTGTTGGTTGGTTGAATTTCTACATTTTTATCATTCTTGCTGTTTTTATTTCAGGATTAATGGTTGGAAGAACCCCTGAGTTTTTAGGAAAGAAAATAGAAGCTCGCGAAGTAAAAATTGCTGCTTTTATTGCGATTTTGCATCCATTATTGATTTTGGCAGGAACGGCTTTGGCTTCTTATTTTGCTGCCAATGATACTGCAATGGGATTCTGGTTTAGCGGAAACGCAACGGGTTGGTTGAATAATCCCGGACACCACGGATTTTCAGAAATGTTATACGAATTCACTTCAAGTGCTGCCAATAACGGTTCTGGTTTTGAGGGTTTAGGGGACAACAATCCGTTTTGGAATATCTCTACAGGAATTGTTTTATTGTTAGGACGATTTATTCCAATTATTGGGCCATTGGCTATTGCAGGATTATTGGCCAATAAAAAATACATACCAGAAAGTGCAGGAACTTTAAAAACGGATACAACCATTTTTGGTGTAATGGTTTTTGCTGTAATCGCGATTATTGCTGCTTTGTCTTTCTTTCCAGCGTTGGCTTTAGGACCATTGGCTGAATACTTTACATTAAAATAGATTCAATAATTAAAACCACAAACTAAGATGAATTTAATATAAAACCATTAAGATATTAAGGTTAGTTAAGTTAGCTAAACCTTAATTTTCTTAACTCCTTAATGGTTTAACGAATATTGAAAACTAAATTGATTTGTTGAAAAAGACTAAAAAAATGACTAAAAATAAATCCAATTCATTATTCGAAAGTAAGCAGATGAAAGACGCTTTAGTGCAGTCTTTTGTAAAACTGAACCCGAAAGTAATGTTCAAAAACCCGGTAATGTTTACCGTAGAAATCGGAACTGCCATTATGTTTGCTGTGTGTATCGCTATTTTATTTGGCGCAAACAACCAAGGTAGTTTTGTTTATAATTTCATTGTATTCTTGATTTTACTGGCCACGCTTTTGTTTGCCAATTTTGCAGAAGCCATTGCCGAAGCTCGTGGAAAAGCACAAGCTGATAGTTTGAGAAAAACACGTAAAGAAACGCCAGCTAGACAGCTTTCGCCGAATGGCGATATCAAAAACATCAGTTTCATCTGAATTAAAAAAAGGTGATGTTTTTATATGTGAAGCTGGTGATTTAATTGCTACTGATGGTGAAATCATCGAAGGTTTGGCAACTATTGATGAAAGTGCGATTACAGGAGAAAGTGCTCCTGTAATTAGAGAAGCTGGTGGAGATAAATCATCGGTTACCGGTGGTACGAAAGTATTGTCGGATAAAATTAAAGTGATTGTAACCAATGAACCTGGAGAAAGTTTTCTGGATAAAATGATTGCTTTGGTTGAAGGAGCGAGCCGCCAGAAAACACCAAATGAAATTGCATTGACTATTTTGTTGGCAGCATTTACGTTAATCTTCGTGATTGTTTGCGTGACTTTGAAACCCTTTGCCGATTATGCGAATGCGCCCATTACAATTGCGGCTTTCATATCACTTTTTGTTTGTTTAATTCCAACTACTATTGGA
>JAAFGY010000183.1 GCA_010365135.1 Flavobacterium sp. | reverse complement strand
CACCCGCATTCCAGATCCGAAACAGGATCATGAATCTCGCTTTTTATTTTTGTCTGCAAAAGGATGTAGTGGGATGCAGGAAATTCTGCTAATCGACTGAAAAACACAGCGCTTCCTTCACTTTTTCTCCCATTTTCCCCAAATATACCCTGTACAGGGTATATTTTCCTGTCTTTTTATTCCCGTTCTTACCACAGATCTTCACCACCAGAAAGCACAGCCAACTTTTAGCACACCCTCCGGGCATAAATCCTGAGAACACATCAATAATCTAGTGGAGTCACTAGCTTGGATAATACAACTCACAATCGCCTTATCCTAAAGGAGAAGGGGGAATGAGGTAGTAAAATCAATTGCAAATTGGCAAGAATACTAGGGTTGAATTACAAATTCAACCCAGTCATCACAAGCGATTTGACTACACCTAGTGGGGGGTAACTAGGGATAAACCAATTGAAAATGGAAAGGAAGGGGTATAGATATACAATCCTCACTTCTTGCTTAGATCGATTTGTTAACTAGGAAATAGGAGAAGTGTTTTTCTAAGGTTTAAATAAGAAGTTTTATGATATTAAAATTTAAGTCAATTAAAAATCTCGCCGTTTTTCAAAATTATGTTTGGGATAGTTCTGTACGTAATGAGGGAGGAAACATAGCCACTTTCAAGGATATCAATATTATCTATGGCAGGAATTATTCGGGAAAAACCACTATATCAAGAATTGTTAGGGCATTAGAAACCGGAAAAATTTCAAACAAATATGAAAATCCAGAATTTGAAGTAAGTATAAGAGATACAGCTGATATAACTCAAGCTAGTTTAACCGCCCACAGCAAAAAAGTAAGAGTATTCAACGAAGATTTTGTTAGAGATAATCTTCGCTTTATAGCAAACCCTGATGAGAGCATCAATCCATTCGCAATATTAGGCGGAAATGCAACGATAGAGTCGGAAATTTCAGCTTTAAAAGATGAACTAGGAACAAGTACGGAAGGAGCGGAAACAGGTTTCTATCTTGAATTAAAAAATGCGAAAGCAATTGAGCAAACCTCTAGTCAGGCATACAATGGCGCCAATCAAACACTTACTCAACAATTAAGTAATAAAGCTACCCATAACCCTGATGGTATTAAATATAAGTCTGAAATTTTCGGAGATCAAAATTATAACATTCGTAGTCTTAAGGCTGATATTGATTCCGTATTAAAAACATCATTTTCCCCTTTAACAGACCCAGAAAAAACAGAAGCACTTTCTTTGCTAAAAGAAATGGTAAATGAAGATGTTAGGAGTATTCCTAAGGCAAGCATTAATTTGAAAGAATTGTCCGAGAAAGTAAAATTACTTGTTACAAAACCAATAAGTAGTTCAGATAAGATTGAACAGTTGGTAAGGGATTCAATTCTAAATAGGTGGGTTAAAGAAGGTAGACAACTGCATAAAGATAAACTGAATAATTGTTCCTTTTGTGGAAGTAATATTACTGCCGCAAGATGGAAAGAACTTGATTGTCATTTTGATGAAGAATCAGAAAAGTTAGAATCGGAAATTGATGACTTAATAAATCATATCGAACAGCATGTAGAAGACCTTAACACTTGGCCAAACATTAGAAAATCAGCATTCTACATAAAATATCATAAAGATTTAGAACGCTTGATTGCGTTCAGTCAATATTCAATCGAAATCATTAAATTGGAACTCAACAAGCTAAAAGGACAACTGCAAACACGCAAGGATGATTTGTTAAACCCTAAAGCATATTCACAAATTTTAGATTATAGTAAGCGACTTAATTGGAGTTGGGCAATTTTTGAAAATTTAAGACTTAAAGCAAATGACTTTTCGTCATCACTTGGTACAGAACAGTCTAATGCTAAAAAACTACTTCGGTTACGAGAAGTCAGTGACTTTGCAAATACAATTCAGTATTCAAGTGAGGTATCAAAAATTAACAATTTAAAATCTATTGCTGAAACTAAAGCACAGGAGAGAACGGAAATTGTTGAAAAAATTCAAGCTCAAACCGAAAGAATTGAGGAAAAGGAGCGCCTCATGAATGATGAGGAAAAAGGTGCATTGAAAGTAAACGAATATCTTAATAATTTTTTCGGTCATGATTTTCTCACCCTACAGGCTTTAGAAGAACCTGATCAGTTTGGAGATAAAAAAATAAGATTTGAGATAATAAGGAGTGGAAAGAGGGCCCACCATCTTAGTGAAGGTGAGTGCAGTTTAATTTCATTCTGTTATTTCATGGCTAAGCTAGAAGATATTGAAACAAAAGGAGGTAAACCCATAATTTGGATTGACGATCCTATTTCCAGTTTAGATAGTAATCATATTTTTTTTGTTTACAGCCTTATTAACTCGGAAATTATCGCCAAAGATGATTTTGAACAAATATTTATATCAACACATAATCTTGATTTTCTTAAGTATTTAAAAAGATTGCCAAATAGCAATAGGACTGAAAGCTTTATTGTATTACGTGATGGATCTACAAGTAAAATTCGTTTGATGCCAAAGTATTTGAAGGATTATGTGACTGAATTTAATTTTCTTTTTCATCAAATATATTTATGTGCCAATGCAGATATAACTGATGATACAAACTTCTCTGCCTATTACAATTTTGGAAATAATGCTCGTAAGTTTCTTGAAGCTTTGTTGTTTTATAAATATCCTTCAAGGATTGATAATCAAACCCGTAACGCAAATTCAAAGCGACTTTTAAAATATTTTGGATATAATAATCAAGCTACTGTATTAACTGATCGAGTTAATAATGAATTATCTCATCTTGAGGAGATATTTGATAGAGGAATGAATCCTATAGATATACCAGAAATGAAAAAAGTGGCTCAATTTATTCTAGACAAAATTAATGAGAATGATTGTGATCAATACGAAGCATTGTTGGAAAGCATTGGAGTAGAAGTAATTGTAGAATGAAACAAAATTTCAGGTACACCACCTATAACCTTACGTAAAAATATAGAATGGAATCAAAGCTGATATGATGGCTACCTCAAGTGGATCTGCGGTTTTTCCAAGGCAATCGGTGGATTGATTCATATAGATTTAGGCGATAAGGGTCGTATGTTGGAATATACTTGAAAACATACCCAATAAGTTCATTAGCGTTATAGGAGATTTAAATGATGAAGAAGCACTTGACAATTGTCAGTTCGACAAAATATCAGGGTGGAATTACAAATCCCACCCAGTAGACACGAGCGATTTGACTACGCCGAGTGGGGTGCCACAGAACGTAAATTGGCGGTGATCATTTGAACATGGTAATAAAAGGAACTCCGTACCTCAACTCGGAAGAGTACCTATTCTTAGACCAAAAAAGTAAGCTGGAATTAGTTAAGAGGATTAAGAAGCAAATCGATAAATTCGGACTCACTGAAGACGATTTAGGCCTTAAAACAGTTTGAATTTTAAAGGTTTTGAGTTCGTTAGTCAGAATATTATGATATATGAAATGCACATTTTGTAAAAATCCAATTGATGGTTCAAATGAACATATATTTCCCGATAGTATTAATGGAAAGCTCCAATCAAAGAATATCATATGCTCAGTTTGTAACTCCAAAGTTTTTGGAGAAAACGTTGACCCTGTATTAGCTGAAATATTCAAGCCTATTATTCACGCTCTTAAACTGAAAAATGCTCGAGGTCTTATATTTACGGATGAATCTGGCAATAAGTTCTTGATACAAAAGGGAGGTGAAGCAAAACAACTAAAACCTGAGATTAAATTCGAAAGGGTCGGAAATGAGATCCATTTTTCTATAAAAGGAGAAGAAAAAGATATTGTTAACTACCTAAAAAAAAGGCAGAGCAGGAGTAAGAATCGATTTTCTAAGAGCACAAAACTAGAAATAAAGTATTTTGAAGTAAAAGAAGTTCAAACCAACAATACTATTCTTAGTGCTGAATACAAGATTGAAATTACGCCAAGGCTAATACTTGAACTGAATAAAATCGCTCTTGAATTCTATGCGCATTCAGGTCTCGACCTTGACTTAATTCAAGACTTGGCGGTTAGAGTTCATTTACTTGATGAGAATTTAGATAATGTATTGTTTTGCAATCTTGATGGCCAAGTCAGAATAATTGAGCAAGATGAAATATCTCACCTAATTATCTTGAGACACGACAAAAAATCGAATACCGTATTCTGTTACATAGAGCTATTTAATATTATTTGCGCATACATTCCCTTAGTTGAAGGATTTAAAGGTTCATTTGATGAAAACGCTTATAGGCAAGATGTAATTACTGGCCAAACTCTTGATATCGATTTTAAACTTAATATTTCTCCGGGAGATATCTCTTCGATACATACATATTCCTCTTATGAGGAGTTTGGATTAATGTCAACTTTATTTTTTCAAAGACTTGCAACAAGGCAATACGCAGAGAATTTTGACAATGTTTTTAAAGCAATCCTTGATGAAATTTTAAACGAAATAGAAAAAGGAAAATTAGTTGAGAAACAATTGAGAGAAGAGTATTTAAAAAGAGTCTCCGAGTATATTGGACAAACTTCAGCGGTTGGATTTCCTTATGTTGTTGAAGACTTCAAATTGGAACTTGATGATCGTATTAACCATATTAATTCAAACATAAGTGAAGATAAGTTACAAAAATTCTTAACTGCAAATGATAATCTCATTGGACTTAACTTCTTAATCGAAGAAAAAATATTGTTTTTTAAAGGTTTCTTTAGCACGCTCATTTTAGAAAGAAATAATGTCAGGATTCATAAAGTATTCTGTTTGTTAGAAAACAAAGAAGATGGTACTAGGCAATACATTCAGTATTATCCATTCTTCGAAGCCTTAAAAAAATCCGCTAACAGCCATTAAAAGAAAATGCTGGAGAAATCTTTAATTTTGACGAAATTTCGCAAATAAAGCAGGTAAATAAACCCGAATTAATCCCTTTAACTCCACTTTCTTAGCGGTAGGGAGTTGTGTTTAATACAAAGACGAGATGCTACGAACAATAATATTGCAACCATATAAAAAGTGTGAAAGGAAAAAAGTAGTAAAGGCTCTTGATGAATTATGTAGTCCAGAAGATAATTATGGTTGGGCATCCGCAGGAATATATGTTTATTGGGATTATTATACAAACGACGTTCTTTATGTGGGTTTAGCGGTTGATTTAACCGAACGATTTAAACAGCACAATGGATTTTATCCCGAAATTGACAAAAGGACGTGTAAATATGAGCAAATTGAGAAATATTTTAGCGACAATGAAAAATTAGGATTTTCAATTATCGTTCAATCTCCTCTTTCTCAACCAGTAACATCGAAATTGAAAAAAAAATATAAAGAATTTACAGAACAGTTTTCTCCAATTGAGAATTATATTGGCAATGAAGGAACAGAAGCTATAAAATATCAAGAAGGACTTTTGATTGAATCTTTTAGAATTAATAATGGATGCATTCCTAAATGGAACAAAATGAATGGCTCGATAGTCGGACAGAATTCTGTCAAACCAATAAATTTTGAAGCTTTAAAAGTAATTTCAAACCAGACCGATAACTTTTTACTTGCGAAATCTTCCTTGTTAGAAATTGCAGAGAATCCTACATTCGAACGATTTGAAAATTTTATGCATGGAGTTAGGATTATAGCTCCTGTATATGGCCAAAAAAGAGCCATTGAATTTTTAAGAAGTCAATCATTAATTGATACGTATGGTCAAATGATTGAGGCTGGATATTTGAATAAAAAACTAGATATATAATAGTACTTATCACAGCAATGTGTTCAATGAATAATCAAAAGTTCATATTCTAGGATATTTTTTATTTGGCCTGATTGCCTGCTTTTTAGACTGATTGTAATAAGTCAAAAATTGCTGAGGCGTTGCCATGCGGATGGGGTTTGCCCACCTTCGGACGGCAGGTTCATCTAGACATTATTGATCAGGTCGAGCGAATGAAGATTTTTGAGTATATTTTTATTTTGAAGGCATAATTGGACTAGGGGAATGTGAGCTTAACTATGTCTGTACCTTCCCTTGGAGTACAGTTGTGACATATTTAATCATCAAACCACCCTCTTCCCCTCCTCAGTAATCACATACCTCTGCTCGGGACTTTGTCGACTTTCTGGATTTGTCATTTCCAACCATTTGAATTCTAGAGCATGCCCAATAGCTCTATGAAAATTGTTTGTGGTATTTTTTAATCCCAAGTTCGATAATATATCAGCTTTTGATTTTGGTTTAGTGCAGTAGGCTAATGTTCTTAGGATTCTAGTTGCTTTTTGGTCCGTAAGTTTTATTGCTACTTCTAATCCAATGGATAATTTTACTTGTTCTCTAAGTTGTTCTATTTTTGCGCTCGGGATGTAAATTTGAGTAACTTCCGAATTTTGATTTAATTTTCCAGGCAGTTTGAAGAGGTTTTCAGGTTTTAATCCGAATTCAAAAAGAAGATTGAAAATAGTTTCAACAGTAGGGTTAGCTGTTCCACTTTCATACTCTGAATATTGAGATCTTGTGTAGTTTTTGGCGTCAGCAAACTCATCCTTAGTCTTATAGCCGAGGCGTTTTCTTGCTTCTGTAAAAAATGTTGCTAGTTCCATTTTTAATCTTTCAAAGTCGTCAGGATTAGAGGTACTTGCTCGTGGGATGTGTTTTTTTGCCATCCTCAAAGGAAAAATTGATTACTTGTTTTAAAAACCTATTAAAATAGGAATAAAAAATTTTGAATTCTAATATCAATTTGCTAAATTCAACCATCAATTCTAAATGTATTGAGTATTTGAAATCAGGTTAGTTCAATAGAGCTTGTTCTAATTTGAATCTTAATTAAGGTTATTCAAAGAGTCTCGGCTGCAAATTCTGACGTTTACCTCGGACGAGACGGTAGGGAATAACCCATGGCTGGCTATATTTGTATAGTTATGGCTGTGGGTTCCTTATCGTAATTCCAATCCGTATGCCGTCAGAAGCTAGCAGCTTGGTTGTAAGGAGCTCCGCC
>JAAFGY010000012.1 GCA_010365135.1 Flavobacterium sp. | reverse complement strand
CAATTCAGGGGATATTACCATCACGGGAGACCGCAAAGCCGTGACTATTATTCGGCAAACGCCCACAGGAACGGAGATGCACGATATTGATCTTACCGATATCCATGTAATGCAATCGCCGTATTATAATTTGCAGCCCAATGATTATATTTATGTAAAACCCCTCAAACAAAAAACTTGGGGCACGGGAAAAACAGGGATAGAATCGCTGTCGACTATCATCACCCTACTTTCTTTATTTACTACAGGATTAGTACTCTTAAAATTATAATACATCAAAAATGTTAGATATAAAAGATTTTTCAATTTTTGAAGCCCAAGCCGGATTTGATTTTAAAGGATTTCTGATTAAAATTGGAAGTTATTGGAAGTGGTTTTTGCTGAGTTTAGCCATTACTTTCACCATAGCCTATCAGGTTAATATCCGTAAGGAAAAGATTTATGAAATGGAGTCCATGATTTCGGTAAAGGAAGAGAGCAATCCGCTTTTTACGTCCAATACCAGTTTGGTTTTCAATTGGGGAGGCACTTCAGATCAGGTTCAAACGGTGGCTACTACTTTACAATCTCGCTCTCACAATGAGTTGGTTGTTGATAAACTGCAATATTACATCGGGTATCTCGCACAAGGCAAATACAATTTGGTTGATGCTTATGGTGCCGTCCCCTTTTATGTCACTATCGATAAATCTAAAGGGCAACTTGCTGGAACGCTTATCGGGATTAAATTTGTGAGTGAAAACGAATATGAAATCCGCATTCCTTTTGGAGGCAATTCGGTTTCTCTTATTACTTATTCGGATAATTCGTATAGCAATACGGCTGTGGCTCCAGGCGAATTTATCAAAAGATATAAAGTAGGAGCTCCCGTGACCTTGCCCTTTTTGAATTGGAAACTCCAAATAAAAGACAATCCTGGTTTTTACAAAGGCAACGACTATTTTGTTCAATTCAATGATTTTGACGGGACTGTTTCCGCTTATCGCGGTATCAATGTGAAGTCCGATGATAAAGGAGGTTCCATTATTACCTTGGGCATGCAGGGTACTAATAAAGCGCGAATGGTTGAATACTTGAATTCGACTGTAAAAATGCTGATCAAAAGACAATTGGATGGCAAAAACCAATTTGCGACCAATACCATCCGATTTATTGACAGCACGCTGGTGGCGATGGAATTGCAACTCAAAGAAACGACCAACGAGCTGAAATCCTTCCGGAAAGACAAAAACATCTATAACATTGAAGGCGATGGTTCTAAATTTTCGGATAAAGCATTGGAATACGATGTCAAGAAAGATGAGATTAGCCGCAAAATAGCCTATTATAATTCCCTAAAAAACTATTTAAAAAGTAGTGACGATTATGCCAAGCTCCCAGCCCCCTCTGTAGCGGGCATTGAAGATCCCAATATTGTGGTGAATGTTTCAAAACTAATTTCGCTTTCTACCCAAAGATCCGAGATGGCTTATGCTGTAAAAAGCGAGAAAATATTTCGGGATTTTGACAATCAGATGGAAGCCGTGAAAAAAGTTTTACTTGAAAATATTGCCACCGCCAAATCTTCGTTGCAGTTTGACCTCGCTATGGTCAATGGCAAAATTAGTGAAACCGAAAGCACCATCAAACAATTACCTGAAGATCAGCAGGAGTTGATTAAAATCAAACGGAAATATGATTTAAGTGATAATATTTACAGCACTTTTCTTCAAAAACGAAGTGAAGCTGATATTGTGAAAGCGGCCTCACTGTCGGATATTCATTTTATCGATCCTGCAAAAGATATTGGTGGCGGCCTCATTGGACCCAAAACCTCGGTCAACTATGTGTTGGCTTTGTTCTTGGGATTATTGATTCCCTTGCTTTTTGTTTTTGCCATTTTTTTCATTAACAATTCGATTCAAAATACCGAAGACATTAGCAAACTGACCCAGATTCCGTTGATTGGCGTTATTGGTCTAAGCAAAGACACCTTCGATTTGGCCGTTTATTCTAAACCAAAATCTGCTTTGTCGGAGTCGTTTCGAGCCATTCGCTCCTCGCTTCAATTTTTATACAAACAGCAACAATTGGATGGAGCTAAAACCTTGATGATTACTTCCTCGGTCAGTGGTGAAGGAAAAACATTTTGTTCTTTGAATATCGCCACGGTATTTGCCCTGAGCGAAAAAAGGACGGTAATTATTGGGTTGGATTTAAGAAAGCCTAAATTATTTGACGAATTTAACTTAACGAATGATGTGGGTATTGTCAATTATCTGATCAAACAAAAAACCATAGATGAAATCATTAATCACACTCAAATCCCTTTCTTGGATGTTATTGTGTCAGGACCTATTCCGCCCAATCCCGCCGAGATGATTATGAGTGACGGAATGCGGGATTTAATTGATGAATTAAAGAAAACATACGATTATATTATTTTGGATACACCCCCCGTGGGTTTGGTTTCAGACGCTTTGGAATTGGCACAATATAGTGATGTTACCCTTTATATAGTGAGACAGAATTTCACCAAAAAGGAAATGATTACGTTGCTGAACAACAGGGTCAAACGTGGCGAACTCAAAAACACCAGTATTATTTTGAATGGATTCCAAAATAAAGCCAAGTATGGTGCGGGTTACGGGTACGGTTACGGGTACGGTTATGGCAGTACCACCTACTCGAATGGTTATAATGATGATGATAAACCGAGGAGTTTCTTCCAAAAAATAATTGGTAAATTACGAAAAATATAAATTACGAATTACGAAATACGAATTACGAAATACGAATTACGAAATACGAAATACGAATTACGAAATACGAATTACGAAATACGAATTTCGATTTAGGAATTAAGAATTGAGAATTGAGAATTACGAATTACGAATTACGGTGATTATAAATATTTTACAAGATAAAAATGTATCATAAAATTATTTTAATTACTTAGACCCATAATTAAAGATGAAAGCATGAAAGAAAAAACAAATAACACCATATTGATAACAGGAGGAGCTGGTTTTATTGGCTCTAATCTATGTGATTATTTTTTATCCAAAGGATACCAAGTTAGAGTTCTAGACAATTTTGCCACCGGGCACCGCCATAATCTGAAAGATTTTATCAATAATGAAAATTTCTGTCTGATAGAAGGTGATATTCGAATTTTAGTCGATTGTCAAAATGCCGTAAAGGGTGTGGATTATGTTCTACATCAAGCGGCTTTGGGATCTGTGCCTCGTTCTATTAATGACCCTATTACTACCAACGACGTGAATGTTTCGGGATTTTTGAATATGCTCGTGGCTTCTCGCGATGCCAAAGTGAAGCGTTTTGTGTATGCCGCCAGTTCTTCGACTTACGGTGATTCAGAAGGGTTGCCGAAAGTTGAAGAAGTTATTGGGAAACCGCTTTCTCCGTACGCCATCACCAAATATGTCAACGAATTGTATGCTGAAATTTTCAGTAGAACCTATGGGTTAGAAACCATTGGTCTGCGCTATTTTAATGTTTTTGGGCGCAAGCAAGATCCCAATGGCGCTTACGCCGCCGTTATTCCAAAATTTGTGATGCAATTGATGCAGCTCGAAAGTCCGAAGATCAATGGCGACGGCAATTATTCGCGGGATTTCACTTATATTGATAATGTGATTCAAATGAATGAATTGGCGATGACCACTCAAAATCCAGAGGCCATCAATACCGTTTATAACACCGCTTATGGTGACCGAAATACCTTGAACAATTTGGTTGACTATTTAAAAGAATTTTTATCCCAATACGATCCGAAAATTGCAGCGGTTACTATAGAATATGGACCTAATCGGGCGGGGGATATTCCGCACTCCTTGGCGAGTATTGAAAAGGCGAAGAATATGTTGGGGTATGATCCGCAATTTTCGTTGGAGAAAGGGTTGAAGGAGGCTGTGGATTGGTATTGGGGGAATTTGAGGTAGTTGTCGGTTATGGGTTATCGGTTATCGGTTATCGGTTATCGGTTATCGGTTATCGGTTATGAGTTATCGGTTGTCGGTTATTGGTTGTGGGTTGTGGTTTTTTTAGGGGATAGATGTTGTGTATTAAAAATATAAATATGAAAAGTTATAAAGATTTAGAAATCTATACTAAAGGTTTGTCTTTCTTTTATAGAACACATAGTGTTTCGTTACGGTTGCCTAAGTATGAACTATATGAGCTGGGAAGTCAATTAAGAAGATCTTCGGATTCTGTTGTAACTAATGTAGTTGAAGGATATGGAAGGAGACGTTACGAACAAGATTTTATCAAGTTTTTAACCTATTCGCACGCCAGTAACCCAGAAACGCTTTGTCATTTAGAAAAGTTGGTGACTCTATACCCTGATTTATCAGCTGAAATGCTTTTACTTCAGAATGAATATGATCATTTGGGAGCTCAATTATTTTCGTTTTTGCGATATGTAGAAAATAATTGGAATAAATTTGAATGCTAATTTTATTTTTTATTGCTAGCATTGAAAACACATAACACATAACGGAAAACACATAACAGAAAACACACAACGGAAAACACATAACTGAAAACACATAACAGAAAACACATAACAGAAAACACATAACGGAAAACACACAACGGAAAACACATAACAGAAAACACATAACACATAACAGAAAACACATAACAGAAAACACATAACAGAAAACACATAACAGAAAACACACAACGGAAAACACATAACGGAAAACAGAATTATATAAAATGGAAATTACAAAAATTTGTTGTATTGGAGCGGGATATGTTGGCGGGCCAACTATGGCTATTATTGCGCAGAAATGTCCGCATATTCAGGTTACTGTGGTGGATTTGAATGTAGAACGGATTGCGGCTTGGAATGATGAAGACCAAAATAATATTCCAATCTATGAGCCAGGATTGAGTGAAATTGTTGCAGAAGCCCGAGGAACCAATTTGTTTTTTTCTACGGATGTGGAAAAGGCAATTGACGAGGCTCAAATTATTTTTATATCGGTAAATACGCCAACCAAAACTTACGGAAAAGGGAAAGGTATGGCTGCTGATCTTAAATACATTGAGTTGTGTGCCCGACAGATTGCCAAAATTGCCAAAGACGACAAAATTGTAGTTGAGAAATCGACTTTGCCTGTTCGTACCGCGGAAGCTATCAAAAGTATTTTGGACAATACCGGGAATCATGTACAGTTTCAAATTTTGTCCAATCCAGAGTTTCTTGCCGAAGGAACGGCTGTGGAAGATTTATTGAATCCCGACCGAATATTGATTGGTGGAGATCCTTCCGCTGAGGGTCAGCGAGCGATTCAGGCTTTGGTTGACGTGTATGCGAATTGGGTTGCACCCGAAAAAATATTGACTACTAATTTGTGGTCGTCCGAATTGTCGAAGTTGACTGCCAATGCTTTTTTGGCGCAACGAATCTCTTCCATTAACGCATTGTCTGAACTTTGCGAAAAAACGGGTGCCAATATTAATGAAGTAGCGAAAGCCATCGGAATGGACAGCCGTATAGGACCAAAGTTTCTCAAAGCTTCGGTTGGTTTTGGAGGTTCATGTTTCCAAAAAGACATCTTGAACTTGGTGTACATCGCCAAATCGTATGGATTAACCGCTGTAGCCGATTATTGGGAACAAGTCATCATTATGAACGACCATCAGAAAAGACGATTTTCTAATAAAATTGTTCAAACGCTTTACAATACTGTTGCCGACAAGAAAATCACATTTTTAGGTTGGGCATTTAAGAAAGATACCAATGATACTAGAGAATCAGCAGCGATTTATGTGGCTGATGATTTGATTAACGAACAAGCCCAAATAGCAGTCTTTGATCCTAAGGTTTCTAGAAAAAAAGTTTTGGCCGATTTGGATTATTTAGAAAGCAGAGCTGCTGAAAAAAACGCCAAGGCGATTCATTCGTTCGACAATCCGTACGATGCCTGTAAAGAGGCTCATGCGATTGCTGTGCTAACGGAATGGGATGAGTTTGTAGCTTATGATTGGCAAAAAATATATGAGAGCATGCAAAAACCGGCTTTTGTTTTTGATGGCAGGAATATATTGAATGGTGCTGATTTAGAGGCTATTGGGTTTATTTATCAGGGGATTGGGAGTTAAATTGAGGTTGGAAGTTAGAAGGCAGAAAGCAGCATTTAGAAAGCAGAAAAAATAGCCCTTCGACAAGCTCAGGGAGGTAGGATAAAATTAGGTTTCTGGGGAAATTAAAAAAAATGTAAAGTGAATACAGGTATTAAAATAGCCATTATTGGGTTGGGATATGTGGGTTTGCCCTTGGCGCGATTGTTTGCAACTCAATATTCTGTGGTGGGATTTGATATTAATCAGGTGCGGATTGATGCCCTTAAACAGGGAAATGACAGTACGCTAGAAATAGATTCCGACAGCTTAAAGCAGGTATTGGTTGATGCTTCGTCCTTTGCTACTGGTTTGTATTGCACTTCAACATTGGCTGAAATTGCGGATTGTAACTATTTTATCGTTACGGTTCCCACGCCTGTTGACAAAAATAATCGTCCTGATTTGACGCCTTTGTATAAGTCCAGCGAAACTGTGGGCAAAGTATTAAAAAAAGGGGATATTGTAATTTATGAATCTACCGTTTATCCCGGAGTAACGGAGGAGGAATGTGTGCCAGTATTGGAAAAAATATCAGGCTTGCAATTCAATGTGGACTTTTTTGCCGGCTATTCTCCTGAAAGAATTAATCCGGGCGACAAAGAGCATACTGTGGATAAAATACTAAAAGTCACATCGGGTTCTACTCCTGAAATTGGACTGAAAGTCAATCAATTGTATCAATCCGTTATCACGGCAGGAACGCATTTGGCGCCGTCGATAAAAGTGGCCGAAGCTGCTAAAGTAATTGAGAATTCGCAACGCGATATCAATATTGCTTTTGTCAATGAGTTGGCCAAAATCTTCAATATTTTAGAAATCGATACCCATGCTGTTTTGGAAGCTGCGGGGACGAAATGGAATTTTCTTCCGTTCAAACCCGGTTTGGTTGGTGGACATTGCATAGGAGTTGATCCTTATTACTTGGCTCAAAAAGCACAAGAAAATGGTTATCATCCTGAAATTATTCTGGCAGGACGTCGTTTGAACGACAGCATGGGCGAATATGTAGCTTCGCAGGTGGTCAAACTGATGATTAAAAAAGGAATTCCCATCAACGGAGCCAGTCTTTTGATGCTGGGAATTACGTTCAAAGAAAACTGCCCTGATGTTCGCAACACCAAAATTGTGGATGTCATTCGTGCCTTTGAAGATTATGGGATACAAGTAAGTCTTTATGACCCTTGGGCCAATCCGGCGGAGGTTTTACACGAATATGGATTGACCACGAGCACTGAATCGCCAAGTGCTACTTTTGACGCTGTGGTTTTAGGTGTGGCTCATAAAGAATTTTTAGCTATGGATCTTGTTGCTTTACGAAAGGAAAATAGTGTTCTTTACGATGTGAAAGGGGTTTTGGGGGATAGGGCTGATGGGAAGCTTTGAAGGTACGAGGTACGAGGTGGGAAGTACGAGGTGGGAAGTACGAGGTACGAAGTACGAGGTGGGAGGTACGAGGGTACGAAGTACGAAATAGGAGGTATGAGGTACGAAATAGGAGGTATGAGGTGGGAAGTTGGAAGGAGGAAGGCAGATTGCAGTTCAGAAGGCAGAAGGCAGAAGGCAGAAGGCAGAAGGCAGAATGTGGAAGGCAGAAGGCAGAATGCAGATTTCAGAATGCAGAAGGCAGAATGCAGATTTCAGAAGATAGAAGGCGGAATTCAAGTTATTGAAGATTTGAATTGGAAATAAAATTTAAACAGCTTAGTTGAAAATGAAAAAAATATTAATTACTGGGGGTGCGGGATTTATTGGTTCTCATGTGGTGCGTCGGTTTGTTTTGAACTATCCGGAGTACCAAATTTTTAATTTGGATGCGCTTACTTATGCGGGGAATTTAGAAAATATTATTGACATTGAAAAAGAGTCTAATTATACCTTTATAAAGGGAGATATTACGGATGAGCCTTTTATAGACCAATTGTTTCAGCAACATCAGTTTGATGGCGTTATCCATTTGGCTGCCGAATCACATGTGGATCGTTCTATTGTAGATCCTATGGCTTTTGTGAAAACTAATGTGATCGGGACGGTGAATCTGCTCAATGCAGCAAGAAAACAATGGGCAAATAACAGTGAAGGGAAACGTTTTTACCATGTGAGTACTGACGAAGTGTACGGTTCTTTAGGTGCTGAAGGTTTGTTTACCGAAACGACCGCTTATGACCCTAACTCTCCTTATTCAGCTTCCAAAGCCAGTTCGGATCATTTTGTGAGAGCTTATGGTGAGACCTACGGATTGCCTTTTGTGCTGACGAATTGCTCTAATAATTATGGCCCCAATCATTTTCCGGAAAAATTAATTCCGCTTTTTATCAATAATATTATCAATCATAAACCTTTGCCTGTTTATGGTGATGGGAATTACACCCGTGACTGGCTGTTTGTGAAGGATCATGCTGTGGCGATTGATTTGGTTTTTCACCAAGGGACAAATCACGAAACCTATAATATTGGTGGTTTTAATGAATGGAAAAATATTGATTTGGTTAAAATATTGTGCCAAATTATGGATGCCAAACTAGGCCGAACCGCTGGTGAATCGGAAAAACTAATCACCTACGTTAAAGATAGACCAGGACATGATTTGCGTTATGCTATTGATGCCAATAAAATCAATACCGAATTGGGATGGAAACCTTCTGTGACTTTTGAGCAAGGACTTGAAGTTACTATTGATTGGTATTTGAGTAATGAGGAATGGTTGAATAATGTGACTTCGGGAGATTATGAGAAGTATTATGAGAAGATGTATTCTTAGGTACGAGGTGGGAAGTACGAAGTACGAGGTGGGAAGTACGAAGTACGAAGTGGGAAGGGTTAATCCGGTTAACTGTTTAATCGGTTCGAAAGGTTACGAAGTAGCGTTTATAATAAAAATGATGGTAGAAGAACGAATAAAAATACTATGAATTGGTATGTAGTGTATACAAAGCCTAAGTGGGAGAAAAAAGTAGCCGAGCGATTGAATGAGATTGGGATTGTTACTTACTGTCCCCTGATTAGCAAAGTGAGTCAATGGTCTGATCGGAAGAAGATTATTAGTGTGCCTTTGTTTAATTCCTATATTTTTGTTCAACTAGAAGAAAAGAACCGCAATCGAATATTTGAAGTTGTGGGTGCTGTTCGCTATTTGTTTTGGTTAGGGAAAGCCGCAGTAGTCAAGGATCTAGAAATTGAAGCTATTAAGGAATGGCTTTCCGTACCTGATGTTTACGAAGTTACTTTGGATCAGTGGAAAAAGGGCGATAAAATTGTTTTGGGTTCAGGGCCTTTTATTAGCCAAAGTGCCGTTATTCAAGAAGTGAAACAGAACCATTATATCTTGATTTTAGAATCTTTGGGCTGTGTACTTAAAGTGAATAAAAAAGAGTTGTAATTTTTATTTTTGAATTTTTAATTAAAAAAATGGAGTGGTAGTTAGAAAGTGGATCGGTAAATGGTTTGTTTTTAGTAAAATAGAGGTGGGAGATCTACTTTATTTTAACAATTTTAGCATTTTATATTCTGCGAATAAAACACCTTTAATTTTTTTAATTTACTATAAATTTGCAATCGTCGAAAGTTATGGTGAACCTGTTACGGGAGTTACCGCGGCGAAGCCATGATTAGTTGTGGGTTATCGGTTATCTGTTGTTGGGCGATTTGCCTTTTTAGTGCTAAACAATATGGGATTGGTTTCCCTTTAAAAAAAATTAATATTTATTACTTTCATTATGAGAAAAATAATTACTGTCCTTTTGCTAACCTTTGCTCTTTTTCAATCGGGTGCTTTGCATGCTCAAGATTTGTTAAAAGGCTCAGATTTGAGTACGCTTAAAGTCGATTATTTGTCGGACACCGATATCGCTAAAATAAAAACACAGTTGCAAACCAACAATACCACCATCGAGCAAGTGGAGCCAATGGCAATGGCCAAAGGGATGTCGGCTACCGAGTTTGCCAAATTGAAAGTGCGATTGGGTTCACAAACACCAACAACAAAAGGAGTTCCAAACAAGGAAGAATTGGATGACAGCAAAGAGGAATTGACTCGCAAGCAAGAGAAAATTGAAAACAAAAAAGTAAAAGATACTTTGAATGCCTTGGTTTTTGGCTCCGAGTTATTTGATACTCCCACGCTGAATTTTGAACCTAGTTCAAAGCTAGCCACTCCCGTAAATTATGTTTTAGGGCCTGGCGATGAGTTGCAGGTAAGCGTTTACGGCGTGCAAGAATTTAACGCCAGTATTCCCGTAACGTTAGAAGGGAAAGTCAACATTCAATATGTGGGACAAATTTCAGTTTCAGGAATTACGATTGAAGCCGCCACCCAGAAAATAAAAGGGGCGATGGCTCGCGTGTACAGCACCATAAGATCTGGGCAATCCCAAGTGGGTGTTAGTTTAACTCGTATCAGGACAATAAAAGTGACTTTAATTGGCAGCAAACAACCCGGAAACTATTCGGTTTCTTCTTTGGCTACGGTTTATAACGCCCTATTTTTAGGTGGTGGCCCTGGAAAGAATGGAACTTACCGAAACATTGAATTGTTAAGAAATAACAAAGTCTATAAAAAAATTGATATTTACAATTTTTTGGTCAACGGCGATCAATCGGATAATGTGGGTTTGAAGGACAATGATGTGATTCGGATTCCGGCTTATAATCAAAGAGTAACTGTAGAAGGGCAGGTAAAACGTCCTGGTATTTTTGAGATGAAATCAGGAGAGACTTTCCAAGATTTATTGACGTTTGCCTCTGGATTTAATGAGTTTGCTTACACGGCTTCGGTTAATGTGTTGCAAAAAACCAGTAAAGATTTTAAGGTAAAAGATATCCAATCTTCGGAATATGGTACTTATAAACCACTTTCTGGGGATGTGTTTCGGGTTTCGAAGATTTTAAACCGTTTTGAGAATCGTATCAAAATTGAAGGAGCTGTTTTCAGACCGGACATTTATTCTTTTTATGAAGGAATGCGTATTTCAGACCTGGTTAAACAAGCTGATGGATTAAAAGAAGATGCTTATACCAGTAGGGCTACTATAGTTCGGTTGAAATCCGATTTGACTTCTGAAGTAACTAACGTAGATTTAACCAAAGCTATGGCAGGCGATATGGAGGCTGATATTCCGTTGCGAAAAGAAGATGTAGTCACCGTGTATTCTATTTTAGATTTCAAGGAAGACTATAAAATAACCATTGATGGTGAGATAAAAAAACCAGGCGTTTATGAGTTTCACGAGAATCTGACGCTGAATGATTTACTCGTACAAGCCGGAGGATTAACGGGTTCAGCATCCAAAAGAGTTGAGGTTGCCCGGATGATAAAATCGGACCTCATTGACGATGCTAATCCTAGTCGCGTACAATTGTTTAATTTGGAAATTACCGCAGACAATAATGAGCAAATCAAAAATTTTGCTTTAGCGCCTTTTGATGTAGTGAATATTCGTAGAATGGCTGTTTATGAAAAACCAGAAATGGTTACTGTTATTGGTGCTATAAATTATCCTGGAAAATATGTTTTGGCCAATAAAAAAGAAAAAATATACGATGTTATTCAACGAGCGGGCGGTTTGACATCTGTGGCTAATGCGGATGGCGTAAAAATTAAACGCCCCATTCAAGCTAAACAAATCGAAGAGTTGGAAAATGTGAATTTGAATTTAGGAAAAAAAGATTCTATTCAAAAAAAACTAACTAAAAAATTAAAAGAGGATTTAAAATATGCTACCATTCCCGTGGATTGGAGAGAAATAGTGAAAGATCCTAGTGACAAAACGAATGTCACCCTCTTTCCAGGGGATGAAATTGAAGTTTCAATTTACAATGAAAGCGTAAAAGTAACGGGGAATGTGCTCTTGACTTCGGAGATTCCCTATAGCAGAGGCAAAGGATTTAACTACTATTTGGAATCTGTTGGCGGCACCGATGCCAAAGGATGGAAGAAAAAAGCTTATATCATTTATCCAAACGGAAAGGCCGCCGTTTCCAGTACATTCTTTTTTATAAGGTCCTATCCAAAGGTTTTGCCAGGTTCGCAGATTGTAGTGCCAGAGAAGCCAGAAACCAGAAAAATGAGCACGGGAGAATGGGTGAGTATTGGAAGTGTCATCACGAGTATTGCTTTATTGATTGTAACAGCATTTAGATAGTTGTTTTGAGTCCTAACAAAATTATAGAGAATAGTGTTCATATAAGAAATACAGATGTAAGAATGGCAACAAACGAACCAACACCAAATGACATAATCACTTTAAAAGTAATCATAAAAAGCACTACTGAGTGGTTTAATTTTTTACTTTCTAAATGGAAAATAATTGTCATAGCAGGAATAATAGGCGCTATTTTAGGAATTGGGTATTCTTTTAAAAAGAAACCTGTCTATACTGCAGCCTTAACCTTTGCAATTGAAGATGATAAATCAGGAGGGGCAGGAGGCGTTTTAAATTTAGCCAGTCAATTTGGAATAAGCCTTGGAAGTAGTGGAGGCAGTATTTTTGAGGGGGGTAATTTAATTGAGTTATTTCGGTCCCGAACCATGGTAGAACAGGCTTTAATGAAGCCAGTTTTTTACAAAGGCGATACTATATCTTTAGCCGAAATGTACATTCAAAATATGAAATGGAGGGAGAAGTGGAACAAAAAGCCAAAATTGGCAGAGATTCAGTTTATCCCCGGAACAAAGAGAAAATCTTTTACCAGAGTGCATGACAGTATACTAGGTCTGATTTATACTGATTTGTCGAAAAACAGCCTTTATGTAGGGCAAAAAGATAAAAAAATCTCGATTATCACGATGGAGGTTTCCTCTACTAATGAATTATTTTCCAAGTTTTTTTGTGAAGAACTAGCCCAAGAAGTAGGTCTGTTTTATGTTACTACAAAAAGTAAAAAGGCAAGAGACAATATGGAAGTTCTGGCAAGACAGACTGACTCCATACGGCGAGAGTTGAATGGTTCTCTTTCAGGGCTTGCATCTGCCAATGATAATACTTTTAATTTAAACCCTGCGCTCAACATTCGAAGAGTTCCTTCGGCACAGAAACAGGTCGATGTACAAGCCAATACTGCGATTCTTACCGAGTTAGTGAAACAAACAGAATTAGCGAAGGTCACCTTAAGGCGAGATACGCCTTTAATACAAGTTTTAGACAAACCTATTTTACCCTTGAAAACGGAAAGATTTGGAAAATTGAAAGGGCTAGTATTGGGTGGTTTTTTAGCGGGTTTTTTAGCGAGTTTTGTACTAATAATCAAAAAATATTATTTATAACTATATTTTATAAAAATACGCAACAGGATATAGACTAAAGAAGTTTTAACCTGATACATTACTAATTAATAAAAATATTGTCAATCAATCAAGTACCTGTTTCACTTGATATAAAGAATTTTCAAGAAGGAATTTATATATGAAAAAAATTGCAGTTATAGGTTTGGGTTATGTAGGTCTTCCTTTAGCAAGATTATTTGCATCAAAATATCAAGTAGTAGGATTTGATATCAATCAAAAAAGGATTGATGAATTGTGTTCCGGTACAGATAGTACTTTAGAAGTATCCGACGCTATTTTGCAGCGGGTATTGGTAAAAAGTTTCAGCGATTCTTCCAATGGCTTATTATGTTCTTCGCTACTAAGTGCTATTGCTGATTGTAATTACTACATCATTACGGTTCCTACTCCAGTGGATAAAAACAATCGTCCCGATTTGACTCCTTTGTACAAATCCAGTGAAACTGCAGGCCGCGTTTTGAAGAAGGGAGACATCGTTATTTATGAATCTACAGTATATCCAGGCGTGACAGAAAATGAATGTGTCCCCGTTTTGGAAAGGGTTTCGGGCTTAAAGTTTAATGTAGATTTCTTTGTGGGATATTCTCCCGAAAGAATTAATCCGGGCGACAAAGAACATACTGTAGAAAAAATTTTAAAAGTTACTGCAGGCTCTACTCCTGAAATTGGAATAGCAGTTAATGAGTTGTATAAAAGTGTAATCATCGCGGGTACCCATTTGGCGCCCACCATAAAAGTTGCAGAAGCAGCAAAAGTAATAGAAAATTCTCAGCGGGACATTAACATCGCTTTTGTCAACGAATTGGCTAAAATATTCAATTTAATGGGTATTGATACTCATGATGTATTAGAAGCGGCCGGGACAAAATGGAACTTTTTGCCCTTTAAGCCGGGTCTTGTAGGTGGTCATTGCATCGGTGTTGATCCTTATTATTTAGCGCAATGTGCTCAAGAATTTGGCTATCATCCAGAGATTATATTGGCAGGCAGGCGATTAAATGACAGTATGGGGGAATATGTTGCCTCACAAGTAGTAAAATTAATGATAAAAAAAGGGATAGCCGTAAAAGGGGCCAACCTATTGATGTTAGGGATTACTTTTAAAGAAAATTGTCCAGATGTCCGCAATACTAAAATTGTTGATGTGATTGCTGCGTTGGTGGATTATGGCATACAAGTGACTATTTATGACACTTGGGCAAATTCTACGGAAGTAAAACACGAATATGGTTTAGTGACCACTGCTACTTTGCCCGATCAAAAATTTGATGCGGTAATTTTAGGGGTTGCTCACGAATCTTTTTCAAAATTAGATTTAACTTTTTTTCAAAAAGAGAATAGTATCCTCTATGATGTCAAAGGATTTTTATCTTGTAAGATTGATGGTAAATTGTAAAATCGCACGAAAAGATAGAATGAAATTTAAGATGTTTTTGTCAACAATGCTCTCCTATTATTGTCGCTAGCAGATGAATATCAATAAAAAAGTTATTTTATTATATAACTCTATCGATTATTTCGTTCCTTTTTTTGAGCAAAAGGGAGTTCTATCCTATCCTTCCTATCGAAACTTATCGTTTGTTCTTAGAATTGTACGAAAGATTTTTTTTCTTTTGGGATTGCCAAAAAGTATTTGGTATGGAAACTGGACAAAAAGTTTAGATGAAGTAAGCACTGTCATTTGTTTTTCTACCAATCCTATTGAGTCGTTAGAATATATTAAAACTGTACATCCACACATCAGATTAATTTTTTGGTATTGGGATCCGGCCTACAGAAATGTCCATAAGCCCAATACTATCTCAGAAAGTTTATGTGAAAAATGGTCGTTTGATGTCAATGATTGCCAAAAATATAAAATGAAGTACAATACCACTTTTTATCTGGATAGTATTCCATTGCCAAAAACAGAGCTCTCTTATGATGTGTTTTTTTTAGGTCAGGACAAAGGACGAAAGGTTTTTTTGAATGATTTAAAAAATCAAATAATCGGGATGCATCTTGTTCCTTTTTTTTATATAGTAGGTGATAATACTTCTGGATGGAATTTCTTTAAGGCCACACCTGCAATACCTTATGTTAAGTATTTAGAACTTTTATCTAAGAGTAAAGCTATTTTGGATTACACGCAAGATGGGCAAAGCGGATTATCATTGAGGCCAATGGAATCTATTTTTTTTGAAAAGAAATTAATTACCAATGATTTGTCCATTATGACGAATGACTTTTATCTGGCTGATAATATTTTTGTTTTAGGAGTTGATCTTATGGGCGGCTTGACCAATTTTTTAAATACACCGTATAAAAAAATTCCTCAAGAAATTGTTGCCAAATATGATTTCACTAATTGGTTAGCGCGTTTTTTTGTTTAATGGATTATTTTTTTGTGAACTAAATTACTATGCGTGAATTTTTCAAATCTTTTTTTCTTTTAGGGATCGCCACGACCATTGAAAAAATTATAGCTTTTCTTTTACTGCCGATTTATACCCGCTATTTTGATATTTCTGAATATGGAGTAATTGATTTAATCATAGTGACCATTAGCATAGTTTCGATATTTGCTGAATTACAGCTCGAAACCGCTTTGCAAAGATATTACTATGATTATGAAGGAGCCGAAAAAAGGAGGTTGATATCTACTAATTTTATTGTAATTACCTCTTTATCTCTTTTGTTGACTTGCCTCTTATTTTATTTTTCAGAAGAAGTTTCTTTATTGGTATTTGACAAAGTCGACTATTCTCCATTGGTCGAGTTAGCTGCGCTTCAATTGCCTTTTATCAACTTCACCATGTTGGCTTTTATAATTTTAAGATATGAAAGGAGGAATAAGAGCTTCCTCATTTTAATGTTGATTAAAGTAGGCATCACCTTAATTTTTACCTTGTTGTTTGTTGTTTGGTTTAAACTGGGGATTTATGGCGTTTTTTATGCTCAGTTAATTGGGTTGATTAGCTCCACCGTATTATTGTTTTTATCGACAAAAGATTTTTTAGTATTTGAAGTGTCTCCATTTTTTCTCAAAAAATCATTTGTCTATGCTTTACCACAATTTCCCGCTCGAATAGGAAGTGCTTTATTATCAAATGCTAATAGGTTTTTTATGGTTAGTTATTTGACTATTGCCTCTGTGGGTTTGTTCTCCTTATCTTTGAAGTTGGCATCGGTGATACAATTATTATATGCTGCTTTTATTATGGCTTGGGCTCCCTTTATGTTTGAACAATTAAAAAAAGACAATCATAAAGAAGTTTTTGTAAAAGTTTTAATTCTAACTGCATGTCCCGTTTTTTTGATGGTCTCTATAATATCTCTCTTTTCTAAAGAAATTGTCCTACTTATCGCTTCTTCAGAATTTTATGAAGCCTATCATTATGTAGGAGGTTTGTCGTTGTATTTTTCATTATTCATATTTAAAGAGATAGTAGATATTGGCCCAAAGCATACTGAAAAAACGAAATATCTGTCCTTAACCTTCCTTTTATCTTTAATTGTTAATATTTCTAGTTTGTATTTATTTATCATTTGGTTTGGGTTAAAAGGAGTGATATACTCGATGATTTTGACAAATATTTTTCTGTTATTAATCAGTTGGATTATCTCTAATCGATTGTATTATATTCCCCATAAAATATTTTTGTTTATCGTAGTTTCGGCGCCTGCCTTTTTATTAGCGTTGGGCTCTATGTTTACCATTCCTCCTCTATTTATCAGAATAGTAGTTTTAGTAGGAGTCTGTTTATTTTATGGTATTATTTTTTTGAAATATTTAAAATTTTTTTTAAAACAAACCGTTGCCATTAAAGCTTAATTTATAAAAATAGTAAGCGCAAAAGAGTACAAAAGATATGATTTATTTAGTTGTCTTTATCTATTTATTGGTATTCGTTGTTAAATTTGATATTAACAAAAAAGTCGACGGAGCCAATTTTACCTATAATCTGCTATTGGTAGTTTTTATAGCCATAGCAGGACTACGTTATAAAGTAGGTGGAGATTCTCTTGCTTATTATGAAACATTTAGAGATATTCCTTTTCTATCCGATTTGTTTGTTTACGATTTTAGTGAAACCCGCTACGATCCATTATGGATTGTGCTGTCTTCAATTTCCAAGACGTTGATTGATGATTTTGCTTTTTTTCAGATCGTTCATGCTACGATAGTCAATGTTATCATTTTTCGTTTTATTAAGCAGAATACACAGTATAGGTTTACTGCACTGTTTTTGTATTTTTGTGGATCTTACCTGTATTTCAACATGGAAGTGATGAGGGAAATCCTCGCTATTTGTGTCTTCCTATTAGGTTACTCTACTTTTAAGGAAAAAAAATGGTTTCAGTTTTACCTCTATGCTATCGTTGCATTTTTGTTTCACTCTTCGGCCATGATTCTCTTCTTATTTCCTCTTTTTAGATATTTAAAAATGAATTTAATAGGTATTTCGATCATCTTAGGATTCTTTTATTTATCTCTTTTTTTTGATTCCCTTCTAAAATTTGGATTATTCGCCTCAAGAGTCACCGAAAAATACGATTCCTATTCCGGATTAGAATTAAACATTTTTGGAATATTATATATCTTCCTGTTTTATGTTTTAATACCTATAGTAATTATGTATTTTGACAGTAAACTAGGAGGTGAGAAAAGTGTTTTTGAAGAATTGACTTTTACTTATTTTTTCCTAGCCGCCATTTTTCTAGTTATGTCTGGTTTTGGCAGATTTTTAAATTATATTACCCCTTTTGCAATTATTTATTTAGGCGATTTTGTTAATAAAATTTTAAATGATGAAAATCTAAAGAGGTATCGATTTACCATTGTAACGCTTATGCTTTTAGTCATTGCATTTCCAAAAATTCAATATTATCTTATCGATACTTCAAAAATTGCTCAAGGCACCCATCAGTATAATCTTTGGCTTCCCTACTCCTCCATTTTTACAGAAGAGGAATATGAGTATAGAAATGCCATTTACCAGGCAGGTTTCGAATAAATGAGCATTAGATTTTAATACAAATAAGTGGAGTATATTGCTTAATTTGTACCTTCGGCCACTATTAAATTATATAAAAACAGCGATCTATAATGTGCGGAATATATTTAACGAACATTCCTTTTGAAGAAGAAGAGGTCAAAACTAAGTTGGAATCGATTCAATTTCGTGGGCCAGACCATACAGGAATAAAAAAAGTATCCGATTTGATTTTCGGGCATTTGAGATTGTCTATATTAGATCTTGATGTCCGTTCGCATCAACCTATGCAGTTTGAAAATCTGACTATCGTATTCAATGGGGAAATTTACAATTTTTCAACTATTAAAGCAGAGTTAGAGGCTTTAGGGTATCTGTTCACTACAACTGGCGATACGGAGGTTTTATTAAAAGGATATCAGGAATGGGGTGAAGGGGTAGTGCCTAAATTAAATGGTATGTTTGCTTTTGCTATTTACAATTCAGTAACACGAAAAATATTCTGTTCGCGTGATCGCTTGGGTATTAAACCTTTTTATTATTTCTGGAAGGATGGACAGTTTGAAATCTGTAGCCAGTTACGACCCATAAGTCAAAATAAAAAGTTGAATGAAGAGGCCATTTCAATGTATTTGGATTGTACTTATGTGCCAAGTCCGTTCACCATTTATCAGGAAGTGCATAAATTATCTCCTGGAAATAATCTAGAAATTGATTTAATAACTCAAAAATATACGATTAAAGAATACTGGAATTTAAAAGAAGTCACGGATTCTGGTTTGTCCTATGAAGAGGCGAAATTGCAGTTGCACGAATTATTAAAAGATGCCGTAAAAATAAGGTTACAATCGGATGTACCCTTTGGGACATTCCTTTCTGGGGGAATAGATTCGGCGTTAATTTCCAGCATTGCGGCTAAAGTTTCAGAAGAACCCATTAAAACATTTTCAATAGGATTTGAAGACCCAAAGTATGATGAAAGCAAAATTGCTGCACAATTTGCTAAAATTATTGGTTCTGTACACACTGAAACTATTTGCAAAACCGAGCATATTTTAGAAATGATCCCAAAATTAGTAACTGTTTATGACGAACCCTTTGCAGATAGTTCGGCTTTGCCGTCTTTGCTGTTAAATAAAGTGACCAAGCACTATGTTACCATGGCACTTTCAGGTGATGGGGGTGATGAGAGTTTTCTTGGATATAATCATTTTGATTGGGTAGCCAAATTTAAAAATTTGATAAAAGTACCCTTTTGGGTCAGAGCAGGAGCATCCAAACTTTTAGTTTTTAATATTTTAAAATCTAAAACACAACCCATTAAAAGGATTTTTAATATAAAATCGAAAAATGATTTTATTGCAGGAATTTTTGTTGGCTATAACTCTCTTTTAAAGAAGCGGAATCTGGATTGGATGAAACATTATAACGGATATACGCTTTGGTCCAAAAACTTGTTCCAAGCAACTGCAGATTTAAACATTAAATTATGGCTAGAAAATGATAGTAATGTAAAGGTCGATAGAGCTAGTATGGCCTATTCTGTTGAGGTAAGAAGTCCCTTTTTGGACTATCGAATTATTGAATTTGCAAGGACTTTATCGGTGTCATATCGTTATGTGTCAGGAAGGAAAAAGAAAATACTTCGGGATATTCTAAAAGAGTACATACCGGAAGAAGTATTTAATCAACCTAAAAAAGGTTTTGCAGTGCCTATCGGGACTTGGATTCGTGAAGAATTAAGAGGAGAATTTATCGAAAATTTATCAGATGATTTTTTAAATCAGGTTCCTAATTTAAATGTGGTCAAGTTCAAGAAAATGTTTCAAGATCATTTAGAAGGCAAGTGTGATTATTCCTCCTATGTTTGGAGAGTATATGTGTTGTCTAAGTGGTATCAAGAATTTGGATTTTATAAAAAGACAAATGCTTCCTAAAAAAAAAATACTTTTTGTTTTGCCAAGCTTATGTGCCGGAGGAGCAGAACGTGTTTTTTCCTTTATCTGCCAACAATTTGACGCCAATGCTTTTGAGGTCAAATTAATTGTACTGGGATTTGAAAAAGAGGCTGTGTATAATGTGGATGCTGTTCCGGTGGTCTACCTGAACAAATCTAGGCTATTACTAGGAATCGTAGCGTTGTTTAGAGTAATTGTTAAAGAAAAACCAGCAATTGTTGTTAGTTCAATAGTACATTTGAATCTTTTAATGGGATGCTTCAGTCTTTTTTTGACTACAATAAAGTTTATAGGAAGGGAAGCGAGTGTGGTTTCTAAAATGAATGAATTCTCCAATTTCAATTCCACATTGAATACGCTTTTAATGAAGACCTTTTATCCGAGATTATCAGCCATTATTTGCCAATCGGATGATATGAGAAACGATTTTATTCACACTTTAAAGTTGAATCCTTCGAAGCTGATTTTGATTCACAATCCTATTACTTTCCTACCCACATTAGATCGAAAGAAAAATATTAGCAGTACATTTAATTTTGTGACTGTGGGGAGACTTAGCCCTGAAAAAGGATATTTAAGAATTATTGATGGCTTATCGAAGATTGATCAATATGATTTCCATTACACTATTATTGGATCGGGACCACAAGATGAACTCATTAGAGAAAAGCTGGAGAACTATAAACTAACTTCAAAAGTGACTTTTATTCCTTTTACCTCCAGCGTTTTGGAGGAAGTGAACCGGAACGATTATTTTATTCAAGGTTCTTATGTAGAGGGTTTTCCCAATGCACTTTTAGAGAGTTGTATTGTGGGTACGCCCGTAATTGCCTTTGATGCTCCTGGAGGAACCAAAGATATTGTTATCAATGGTCTGAATGGGTTTTTAGTAGCAGACGAGGCCGAATTTGCTTCCATTTTAACACATATTGACCAATTAAAGTTAATCAACAGCGATTTGGTCAAACAATCAGTGCTAACTAAATTCGAATCCGATAGGATAGTTAAACAATATGTTGCATTATTTAATTTGCTATGCTCTAAGTAAAGAGGAGGTATTTACTTATCGTTTTTTGATGCTTGTTCGTTTAAATTGTTACTAAATGAGAATTTCAGTCTTAATATATTCTTTAGATGGTGGTGGTGCTGAAAGAGTTGTCGCTCAACTTGTCACTTTTTTGAACGAAAAAGGAATTGATGTGTGTTTAGTACTTATGAATGATATCATTGTTTATAATATTCCGAAAAATATTCCAATTTATTATCTGGAACAATCCAATCCTAAGGAGTCCGGTTTTTTAAAATTTTTCAAACTGCCCTATTTGGGATTTAAATATAAATCTTTTTTAAAAAGAGAGAAGATTGGGATAAGCGTATCTTTTTTGAGCCGACCCAATTACATCAACTTGATCAGTAAGTGGCTGGGAAGTGGCGTGCAAACCTTCGTGAGTGAGCGCTCTAATCCCACTGCTCAATACAGTGGTCCTTCTTTCCATGCCAAAATAAATTCTTTTCTAATCCATAAATTATTTGTCAAGGCCGATGGAATCATTGCTAATTCAACGGGCAATGGACTTGAATTAATCCATAATTTTGGGATTCCGCAAGACTTAATAACCACTATTCATAATCCGATAGATTTAGAAACTGTCCAAAACACTTTAGCAGTCAAAGGTTTTTATGACACTAATTATTTTAACTTTATTTCGGTGGGTCGGCTAAATGAAGGAAAAAATCATGAGCTATTAATTCGTTCATTAGCACTAGTTGCCAACACAAAAATTCGTTTGTATATTTTTGGAGATGGTCCTTTGCAAGATTTCCTTACCCGTCTCATTATAGATTTAAAACTGGAGAACCAGGTGTTTTTAAATGGGTTTTCAAAAAATATCTTTAGTTATCTGAAAGGAGCTGACGCGTTTTTATTTGGATCTAACCACGAGGGATTTCCAAATGTTTTGATAGAAGCTATGGCTTGTGAATTGCCTATAATCACTACCAATTGTCCTTCTGGCCCCAGCGAAATTATGAAAGTTTGTTCTTCAGAACAACTTCAAAAAAGGACCTGTACCGAGTTTGGGATACTAGTTCCCGTTGGTAATAGTGCAGAAATGTCAGGGGCAATAAATGAATTAGTTACTAATAAATCTTATCATGATTTGTGTAAAAAAAGCGTGCTGAAACGGTCTCTTGATTTTCGGAAAGAACCTATTTTAGAGCAATATTTAGCGTATATTACGAAATTTTAACCCATAAATATTCAAATTTTTATTTTGAAAATGATTTATATTGTAGTTTAATTATATATGAATAAAGAAAAAATACTTCACGTTATTACTGTTTCTTTTGTAATAAAACATTTTTTTGGAAAACAATTTGAATACTTAGGCAAAAAAGGGACTAAAGAATATCATCTTGCTTGCTCTCCTTCTGCAGAATTTTACAAGCTTTCGAGCGAACTAAGTTACATTCCTTTTGGAGTAGAAGTAACAAGAGATGTGAATCCAATTAAAGATTTAATTGCGATAATTAAAATTTATCGGTACATAAAAAAAAATCAAATCGATAAGGTCGTTGGCCATACTCCAAAAGGAGGAATGGTAGCCATGATGAGCTCTTTTTTAGCAAAAGTACCTGAACGAATCTATTTCAGACACGGAATAATCTACGAGACCAGTACAGGTGTAAAAAAAATGGTATTAAAAACTATCGATAAATTGACAGGTTTATTAGCGACTAAGGTAGTTTGTGTTAGTTATTCTGTTCGAGAAATAAGTGAGCGAGATAGGCTAAATGATCCTAAAAAAAACCTGATTTTAGGTTTGGGAACTTGTAACGGAATTGATACACAAATAAAGTTTAATCCCAACAACTACAGTAAAGAGGATGCTAAAATCCCTTTGGGAGCACACGACATTAATAAAGATACCAAAATTATTGGGTATGTAGGCCGCATAGTCAAGGATAAAGGTATTGATGAATTGTTAATTGCATGGGAAATAATTCAAAAAAAGTTTACCAATTCAAAATTACTCCTAGTTGGCCCTATAGAGGACAAAGATTCCATATCTCAATATTCAAAAAATAGGATTGCAGAAGATCCGTCGATTATTTTTACAGATTTCGTTACAGATGCTTCCGCTTATTTTTCACTGATGGACGTTTTTATATTACCAACTTACAGAGAAGGTTTTCCTACGGTGGCATTAGAGGCTTCATCAATGGAAATACCAGTTTTAATAACACAAGCAACAGGCTGCAAAGAAGCCATAAACGAGAATGAAACCGGTTTATTTATCTCTCATGATCCTATGGATATCGCAAACAAGATTGAATTTTACCTACAAAATGAGGCGATAGCAAAATTGCATGGTGTACAAGGCCGAGTATTTGTAGTCGAAAATTTTGAGCAGACCAAAATATGGGATTCAATCGCATTCCAACTCAATACCTAATGAATAGCATAGCAATTACTGGAGCATCAGGATTTGTTGGTATTAATCTTCAGAGCTATCTAAAAGATTTTTATCAAATGAAATCTTTAAGTGTGCGATATATCCCCAATCAAGTATTTAGTATTCAAGAAAATGCAGTTATACATTTGGCTGGGAAAGCACACGATTTAAAGAAAGTATCAAATCCAGCTGAGTATTATGAAGCTAACTTTGAATTGACTAAACAATTGTTTGATGCATTTGTAGATTCGGAAGCCACTGTTTTTATTTTTATGAGTACCGTAAAAGCAGCTGCAGATTCCATTCAAAAAGTTTTAACTGAAGACTTTGTTCCAAATCCAAAGACACATTACGGGATAGCCAAATTGCAGGCCGAGAAATATATTTTAAACGCGAAATTACCTGTTGGGAAAAGAATTTATATTTTGCGACCTTGTATCATTCACGGACCAGGAAATAAAGGGAATTTGAATTTGCTATATCAATTAGTTTCTAAAGGATTACCCTGGCCTTTGGGAAGTTTTAAAAATCAACGGTCTTTTTTAAGCATCACTAATCTTTGTTTTGCCATTAAGGAACTATTAGAAAACAGTAAAATTCCATCAGGGGTATATCAGGTGGCAGACGATCAGCCTTTATCTACCAATGATTTAATTCAGTTAATAGCAACAAGTTTAGACAAAAAAAGTCAAATTTGGAAAATTCCTTCTTTTTGGGTTAAAGGAGTTGCTCAAATAGGGGATCTCTTAAACTTACCTCTTAATTCAGAACGGTTGCAAAAATTAACGGAGGATTATGTAGTGAGCAATGTCAAAATTGTAACGGCTATGGGTAAAAATTTTCCCGTTTCATCCAAACAAGGGTTGCTCTCCACTTTAAAAACATTTAGAAAACTATAAATTTTTATAGAAAGGTCTCTTTTTCTATTTCTTTTTTACCCCTGTGGCAATATACTCATAGGCTCCCAAATCATAGCCAATTCCTTTTGGTCTAATTTTACCTGCTTTATCCTTTACCACTCCTTTTGTAGAAAGGTTTTGACCTCTTTTAATTGCTGGACTTTTAGGAGAAAGACGAAGGAAGTTAGCCGTGTTGGGTGTAACAGATATAAAGTTCGGATCCTTAATGCCTAAATCCCAAGTATTATTTTCAGAAACCCCAATATTACCTGAGGTATCATCATTATTCTTGAAGCTAATATTATTTTTAATAATTGCAAAAGTTTCCATGTTTCTAAATCCTGTTGGATTATTATAAGCTGTGTTGTTGTATAAAATATTTTTGCTGCCCTTATTTCTATATTCATTTCCGTCAAATCCGCTCACCCGATTTGAATACGAAATGTTATTCATTACTCTATTATTTCCAGAGCCACCGCCACCGCCACCTAACTTGAAACCCGTTCCATCTCCGGCAGGCTTATTCCAACTTGCTGAGTCAGAACCTCCATTGCTAGGATTACCATATCCAGTATGATGAACTTCATTGTTTTCTATTACATTTCCATTTGAAGACCATGTATCGATACCGTCATCTGAGCAGTTGTACACTTTATTATTTTTGAAAATATGATGGCCGTAATCTGGATATGGTTTGGTATTTCCGGCCGAAGCTGAAATTCCATCTGCATTTCCGCCACCGCCAATTCCTCCCTGGCCATAATCATAGATGTCGTGCACCACGCAATTTTGCACTATATGGTGAGAGCATAAATAAAACATTATGCCAGTGCCATAGCCATTGTGCACGTGAAGACCGTCAAATACGTTATTATGAGTATCATCGCCACAATAAATAGTTACCATTGCTGCATTGACAAATTCTAACCCTTTAAAAACAAGGTAATTAGCTTTTATATTGAATACAGGTAGATTATCCCAAGGATTTGAGGGTTTAGATTTTAAATTGCCACCATCAATAATAGGTTTTTCGCCCGGATAAGCTTCAAATGTGATTGTTTTTTTTGCCGTTCCACTTTCAGTAAAAACGACATAGCCTCTATATTTCCCTGATCGAATGTATACTTTTTGGCCTGCTTTTAGAGTTGCCGCCGCATGTTGAATCGTTGCCCACGGCAATGTTATTGTTCCAGGGTTGGAATCAGCACCTCGGTTAGAAATATAGAAATTTTGACCTGATGCTATTGAAATTTGCATTATCAATATTATTAGGGTCAGGCTCCATTTACTTTTGATAGTCGGATAAGTATAGTTTAAGGGACTGTTTTTTATTTCTAGTTTCATTTTTATAATGCTTAAATTTTTATATGTTTCGGAATTTATTGGACAATACAAATAACCACTTACTGTCAATTCCGGTAAGGTAGAAAATTATTTAAATTTTACCCCTAATAAATATAGCTGATTTTTATCAAAATTTTTGTTTTAAATAAAACTTTGGTTTAATTATAAAAGAATTTTACTTAACGATTAATGTTTAAACTTTTCGAGTGTTCGTCTTTTATATGCAAAAAAATAATATAAATTTGCAAATACGCTTCATAAAAAATATCTTCTTTTAAACTCCAATGCACTATATTATAATTACTTTCCTTCTTGTTTTCTCTGAACTCCTCTATTTCAGGATCGCTGACCGATACAATATTATTGACAAACCCAATCATCGTTCTTCACATTCCAGAATTACGTTACGAGGAGGAGGAATTATTTTTCCGATAGCCGTACTTCTCTCTTATTTATTTGGTGATGCTAGTTGGCCCTTGGCTTTAGCCATTGTTTTGGTCGCTGTTATTAGTTTTATTGACGATTTAAAGCCCTTGCCTCAATTACCTCGGTTTGGATCACAAATTATTGCCTTCCTGTTGGTGGCTTATGATTTACATCTCTTTGAGGGAGCCTTTTGGTTATTGCCTGTTGTGATGGTCTTTTTGATAGGCTGGATTAATGCCTTTAATTTTATGGATGGTATCAATGGGATTACTGTATTGTATGCCCTTACAGCCATAATCAGTTTTTCAGTATTGCCCGTTCATGAAACTAGTGTACCCTTACTCGTTACTGTAGGATTGTCTTGTTTGGTTTTTGGTTTTTTTAATGTTCGTAAGATTGCTAAGACTTTTGCAGGCGATGTGGGGAGCATCAGTTTAGCGCTATTTTTGGGTTATTTTATGATTAAAACAATCATCGATTCGGGACAAATTGGTTTTATTCTATTTTTCTCCATTTATGGAATAGATGCTGTGATAACCATTCTTTACAGGATTCAAAAAAAAGAAAACATATTCGAAGCGCATCGAACTCATTTATACCAATACTTGGCAAATGAACTTGGGTATTCTCAAATTTTAATATCTAGTCTATATGCTGCACTGCAAGTACTAGTTAATGCCATTATTATTTGTTTGTATTTCCAAGGGAATTTAACACTACCCATTGTTTTGTGCATTGTAGTGGTGTTGGCTCTAGCTTATTTGGCAGTTCGGTCTAGAGTCTTTAGAAGAGCTTGCATTAAAAATCAATAGTTATTGTTATGAATGATTCAAAAATATGGATTTCCCCGCCCCATATGGGAGGCAGTGAACAAAAGTATGTTCAGGAAGCCTTTGAAACCAATTGGATTTCTTCTGAAGGGAATAATCTTAATGGATTTGAGGAAGATTTAGAAAACTATTTGTCTGCGGATAAATATGTTTGTGCTTTAAGTTCCGGAACTGCCGCCATTCATTTAGGACTAATTCTTTTAGGAGTTGAGGCCGGTGACGAGGTAATTTGCCAGAGTATGACATTTTCTGCCTCGGCCAACCCCATTTTATATTTGGGTGGCATACCCATTTTTGTTGATAGCGAAACAGATACTTGGAATCTTTGTCCTATTGCACTGCAAAAAGCCATTATAGACCGAATAGCAAATGGAAGTAAACCCAAAGCCATCATAGCTGTTCATTTATACGGTGTGCCCTATCAGATCGACAAAATACATGCTATAGCTCATAAATACGATATTCCGATTCTCGAAGACAGTGCTGAAGCTATCGGCAGTAGTTACAAAGGTCATAAATGTGGGACTTTTGGCGAAATAGGGATATTATCTTTTAATGGAAATAAAGTTATTACTACTTCAGGTGGAGGGGCGATTGTGACCAAAACTAAAGAGTTAAAAGAGAAAGCTCTTTTTTTTGCTACTCAATCCAGAGATACAGCTGTTCATTATCAGCACAGTGAAATTGGGTATAACTACCGGTTAAGTAATATTTGCGCTGGTATTGGTCGTGGCCAAATGGACGTTTTAGACTCTCGTGTTCATTTGCGGAGAGCAATGCACGATTTTTATGTCGATTTATTCAAGAACATCCCTGGAGTAACTGTTTATAGTGTCCCCAATAAGGATTATTTTGCCAATTATTGGTTGAGTTGTATCCTGATTGATTCCCAATTGACTAATGGAATTGATAAGGAAGTGGTTCGTTTGGCCTTTGAAGCGGAAAATATCGAAAGCCGTCCTTTGTGGAAACCTATGCATTTACAACCTATCTTTGAGAAATATCCTTATTATGGAAACCAGATAGCTGAAACTTTATTCGAAAAAGGCTTATGTTTGCCTTCGGGTTCCAATTTAACGGATGATGATAGAGAAAGAATAAGTAGCGTAATTTTAAAATTGTTTCTTTGATATTATTAAATAAAAATTAAATTATACCTCCGAACATTATAAAAAATGAACACAGAACAGACCTCAATACCAGATTTAATACTCCTTACGCCAACCCTATTCGAAGACGAAAGAGGTTATTTTTTCGAGTCTTATAACAAAAGCAAGTTTGATCGTTTAGGAATACCTATTGATTTTGTGCAGGACAATCAGTCGTTTTCCAAAAGAGGCACTTTGAGAGGTTTGCATTATCAAAATGCTCCTTTTGCACAGACCAAATTAGTACGCGTACTTCAAGGCGAAATTATGGATGTTGCCGTGGATTTGCGAAAAGATTCCAACACTTTTGGAAAACATTTTGGCATCGTATTATCTGCTGAAAATAAAAAACAATTATTGGTTCCACAGGGATTTGCACATGGCTTTTCGGTACTGAGTGAAACGGCGGTTGTTTCATATAAATGCGACCAATATTATAACAAACAAAGTGAAGGCGGCATTCGGTTTGATGACACCACTCTAAATATCGATTGGGGAATGGATCTAAAGGAAGCCATTGTTTCAGAAAAAGATATGATTTTACCTGATTTTGCAAGCTGTAATTCCCAATTTTAATGAAGAAAATACTAGTAACAGGAGCCAATGGGCAATTGGGTTCGGAAATTAAAGTCTTAGCTCCCCATTATCTCAATTTCGATTTTATTTTTACTGATATTGACGATTTTCCTTTAGACCAAACGCAGGAAATAATAGCCAATTTCAATCGCCTTCAACCCGACATCGTTATTAATTGTGCCGCTTATACCGCTGTGGATAAAGCAGAACAAGATCAGGTAGTTGCCGATGCAATCAATCATTTGGCAATTGCAACTTTGGCTAGTTTGTGTGCCGATTCAGGAGCCAAATTAGTGCATATTTCTACCGATTATGTTTTTGATGGTAGTTCGCCAGTGGCATATAAAGAAGAAGACCAGCCCAATCCTAAAAGTGTGTATGGAGTGACGAAATTAGCAGGAGAAAGGGCTTGTTTAAAAAATTGTCCAGAAAGTATTATTATCCGAACCGCTTGGGTTTACTCGGAATTTGGGAATAATTTTGTAAAAACTATGTTGCGTTTGATGACCGAAAGGGAAACTTTGAACGTAGTGAATGACCAAATAGGTTCTCCAACTTATGCAGCTGATTTGGCGCAGGTTATTTTAACTATTTTAGATAGTACTAAATGGGAAGCTGGTATTTATCATTATTCGAATGCAGGAGAAATTAGTTGGTTTGAATTTGCCCAAGACATCAAAGAAATTGCCCATAAAACCTGCGAAATCAATGGGATTCCTGCATCCAATTATCCCACGCCTGCCGAAAGACCAGCTTATTCCTTGTTGGATAAAACAAAGATTAAAACGGTTTATGGCATTGAGCCCATAGCTTATAAAGTGAGCCTTAGGGTTATGATGAAAAAACTTAAAATTTAAAATTGTTGTGGGTTGTCGGTTTTCTGTTAGTAAGTAAAACCCATAACTCATACCCCATAACCGATAACTCATACCCCATAACCGATAACTCATAACCTATAACCCATAACATAAAAATATGAAAGGAATTATTTTAGCCGGAGGATCCGGTACCCGATTGCATCCATTGACGTTGGCGATGTCCAAACAAATGATGCCGGTCTATGACAAGCCGATGATTTATTATCCCTTATCGACTTTGATGATGGCCGGGATACACGAAATATTAATTATTTCCACTCCACATGATTTGCCTAATTTTAAAAAATTATTAGGAGATGGAGCTTCCATTGGTTGTCAATTTAGTTATGCTGAACAAGCTATTCCTAATGGGTTGGCTCAAGCTTTTGTAATAGGGGAAGATTTCATTGGTAAAGACAGTGTTGCTTTGGTTTTAGGAGACAATATTTTTTTTGGAGCCAATATGGGCGAGTTATTGCAGTCGAATACCAATCCTAAGGGAGGCGTAGTTTTTGCGTATCACGTTTCGGACCCTGAGCGTTACGGAGTAGTGGAATTTGATGAAAATAACAAGGCACTTTCTATCGAAGAAAAGCCTTTGGAACCTAAATCAAATTATGCGGTTCCTGGATTGTATTTTTATGATAATTCAGTTGTGGAGATTGCCAAAAATATTCAACCCAGTCCAAGAGGAGAATATGAAATCACCGATGTGAATAAGGTTTACCTCGAAAAAGGCAGTTTGAAAGTGGGGATTTTAAATAGAGGAACTGCTTGGTTAGACACAGGAACTTTCAACAGTTTGATGCAGGCTGGGCAATTTGTTCAAGTTTTAGAAGAGCGTCAAGGATTAAAAGTGGGTTGTATTGAAGAGATTGCTTGGCGACAAGGATTTATCAGTAGCGAACAACTTCAAGCTTTGGCAGAGCCGTTAGTTAAGTCTGGCTATGGGGATTATTTACTCCAATTATTGAAACATAAAAAATAGCTTAAAAATCCCGTTTGTTGCGGGATTTTTTTTTAATTTTTAATAAAAAAATAAATTTTTTTTGATTGTTTTATCAAAATATAGGAAATTAAGTCTACGATATGTTTTTTTGGCTATAATATGTGCCGTTTATCTATAAAATCAAAATGAGTAATGTTAAAATGAAATTTGAGTATATAAATTCGTATTTTTGTCTACCAATACGATTTCTATGACTAATAAATACTTTTTTTAAAGATGGGAGTAGATCATTCAAAAAGTTATTTTTCAAGGGATAATTTAAAATTTAATATTCATAATCTAAGCTATTTGCCCAGATGGATTATTGTATTAATAGATTTTTCGGTCATCCTACTAGCTTTTTCTTGCACGTATATGATTTTTGATGGAACTGGTCTCCAATATATTTTAACCAAGCATTCTTCTGTATTTATTTCTTTTTTATTAGGGGTCAACATTTTCTTTTTTTGGTTGTTTAGAACCTATGCTGGGATTATCAGGCACTCTTCCTATATTGATGCCATTAAGCTTTTGTTTTCGCAAACTGCTGTTTTAGTTTTTTTCTTGTTTTTTAATTATTTATTTGAAGTCTATTTCAAGGAAAAAGCATTTCTTAACACGGCGCTTTTTATCAATATAGTCCTTTCTTTTTGTGGATTGTTCTTGTACAGAGTAGTTGTAAAACAAACTTTTGAGCTTTATTTTATTGAAAAAAATGACAATAAGTTAATTAAAACTTTAATCTACGGCACCGATGCCAATGCGATATCAATTGCTAATGCCTTAAAATTTGAAACCCCTTCGCGATTCAAAATTTTGGGGTTTGTAGATCGAAACAATCAAAACGCCTCTAAGCGAATGTTGGATTTACCTATTCTAGTACTTCGGAAAAAATTGCCCTCTTTAATGCGGTCCATTGGAGCAGAAGCCGTGGTTATTGCCGACAAAAGTTTGTCAAAAGAAGAACAATTAGTTATCATTGACCAATGTATAGAATTCAATTTTAAGGTTTACACGATACCTAGCATTTCCGATTGGGAGGATCAAAAAGAAATTTCCCAAAAAGTAAAAAACATACAAATTGAAGATTTACTCGAAAGAGACCCTATCGTATTAGACACTATTTCTATATCAAAACAGTTAAAAGACCAAACTATTTTGATTACTGGTGCAGCGGGATCCATAGGCAGTGAAATTGCAAGGCAAGTACTAAGTTTTGAGCCCAAAAAAGTAATTATATTGGATCAAGCTGAAACTCCATTGCATCATATTAGTTTAGAAGTGGAATCAATACGGTCAAAAACTATAATACATACCGTCATTGCCGATATCCGCAATAGAGCGGCCATTGAGAAAGTTTTTAAAATGTATCGCCCTCAAATGGTGTATCATGCTGCAGCTTATAAACATGTACCGTTGATGGAAGAAAATCCCTCTCAAGCCATTATTACGAATGTAAAAGGAACTAAAAATCTTGCCGATTTAGCCTGCGAATACGGAGTGAACAAATTTGTGATGATTTCTACGGATAAAGCTGTAAATCCTAGTAATGTTATGGGGGCAAGCAAAAGAATAGCGGAGAAATATGTGCAATCCCTGCATTTAAAATGTAGAGAAAATATTGATTTGTATGCTACTAAATTTATCACTACGCGATTTGGAAATGTTTTAGGTTCCAATGGTTCAGTCGTGCCGTTGTTTTCAAAACAAATTGCAGAAGGTGGGCCCGTTACGATTACTCATCCTGATATTATTCGCTATTTTATGACTATTCCCGAGGCTTGCCAACTCGTATTGGAAGCTGGTTCGATGGGAAATGGTGGCGAGATTTATATTTTTGATATGGGAAAACCAGTTAAGATTATTGATTTGGCCAGAAAGATGATTAAGTTGGCCGGATATGTTCCTGAAAGGGATATAAAAATTAAGATTGTTGGATTGCGACCTGGAGAAAAATTATATGAAGAGTTGCTCAATGATACTTCTAAAACGTTGGCTACCTATCACGAGAAAATTATGATCGCTCAGGAAATTCAAGAGGAATTTTTAGATTTACACACCGATATTGAAGAGCTTATTGGCATTGCAGTTTTCTTTGATAACGATGATATTGTTGCCAAAATGAAAAAAATAGTTCCTGAATTTATTAGTATGAACTCCACATTTGAAGTATTGGATAAGTAACACTATTTAGTTCTTAGATTTTAAGACAAAAAAATAAGGCAGTGAAAACTGCCTTATTTTTTTGTCCTATAACTAAATTTGTTGTGGATTGGTCTTTGTAAGCCTCTTCACATGGAGTTGGTAAAATACTTTACTTAAAATGAAATCGTCCGCTATTTTCGAATTACGGTTTATTCTATTTTGCGCAACATTTTTTGCTCTCTTTTGGGCATTTAGCCATTTCTTCAGCAGTGCATTTTTTGCCTTCCGCTTTGCATTTTGCTTGACATCTTGCAATCTCATCGGGAGTCATTATTTTTGCATTTGCCTCTTGTTTTGCGCAGCAAGTGGCTTTTTTGGTTGTTTCTTTTGCAACGGGTTTTGTTTGTTGTGCGCTAACATTAATGGTAAATAGTGCAATTGCAAAAAGGATACTAATTTTTTTCATTTTCTATAATTTAAATTTTACATCTGTTTTTTAATTTTGATAAACCTCCAAAATCACACCAAATATATTAAAATAAACCGCAAAGAGAAGTGCCATAAAGGTTAATGTTTCCTTAATAGATTTAACTTTTGAATTGGCTCTGTTTCCCCAAGCAATTAGGTGTTATTTGACCATAATTTTTTTACTTAATTCTCCAGCAGTTGTTTTTAGTTTTACAACATACATTCCAGTGCTCTTATTTTTAATAGGAATTTGAAGGTTTGGTTGGTCTTTATTCGCAACGTTCCAAGTTGCTACAGACTGTCCTAGAATATTGAATAACGTCACTTTTTCGACCGTAACATTCTCTATGTTATTGTTGATTTGAAGAATATTTTCATTTTGAATGTACGTGATTTTAATATCAGTATTTTTTGTGTTGTTTTCTTCTACACCTAATGTCTTATCAGTTTCAGATGATTTGTCTTTGAATCGTAATGAAAAACGAGTGTTGTTTTCACCGGCGGGAAGAGTAACTTCAAAAGGATTGTTTTGAATTTCATTGTATATTTTTGTCACATCGTCATAAATATATATTTTTTGTTGCGCATCAAAATTTTGAATTTCATCTACAACGAACGAAACTTTTCCTTCCACATCTGTTTTTACGCCAATAGGGTAGGAAGCATTTGCATCAAAATAGCCTTCTCCTTCAATCATTAATTGTTTATCACTATTGAGCAAGTACATATCATTTGAAAAATCATCTAAAATTTCGCCATCATAACCATAATCTATTCCGTTAGTGGCTTTGTCTTCCATAAAACCGAGTAAAACTTGGCGATGGTACTTATTATTGGTGTTGTATCCCAAACGTATTTTTTTATAGGGATCTACTGCAACTAATGCATCATCTTGGTTTGTTACTTTAGAGTTTTTGGATGGCGATTTTGTTCTGAATAAAGAATTTGATGTTACATCAGTTTCTTTTGCGAAAACTCTTTGATTGTTGTTAAATATTATATTTCCACCAGCAGGAGTACCATAAACAAAAAAGCCTTGTCCTACCGGAATGTATTGTTTTGGAATTTTGGCAGTTGTGCTTAGAGTACCCAATCCGTTAATACCAGTTGGACTAACAGTGCCTATTCCGCCTGTTTTATTCAATAAAGCATAGCCACCAAGGTAGTTAGACAAAACGTGGCTGTTGTTCTCTGGCGCTTGTTGCCAGAAATATAAAGTACCGTCAGTGCTTCCCCCAGGATTAAGTAAAGAAGTCACATTGTCATCAATAAATTTATAAGCGTCTAATGCTGATGGGTAAGGGTTTCCAACTAATAATAATTGCCCAGCTGCAACCGTATTGCTGTTGATTAAGCCATTATTAGGTTTGCCTACAAAAGTGTAATTTTGTGTTGCTGAAATCGCACCACTTCCTTTAAGGGTAAATCCTTGACCAGCTCGAAGGTCGTCGGTTTCTATAAAATGTTTCCAATTGGCGTAGGAATCTGTAGCGGATTCAAATTTATATAACCAGTATCGGGCTAAACTCACTGCTGTTCCAGCTGTTCCTGCAACACCATCATAAGTGAAGTTCCAAGTAATATTTCTTGGAGTGGTACTAAAGCCATCCTTCATAACTCCAGCAACAGTATAACCATTGTTGTTTGTTGCATTGCTAATTTTGCTTACTGGAGAACTCCAATAATTGTAATTAAATTTATTAGCTTGCCCTTTTTGGTCTTTTTCAATTGAACCTGTAGTTGTTACATCAAGATCGCAATCAAGTGTTTGTACTAATTGTGACATTCCTACTAAATCTATTTTCCCGTCTAATTTCAAGTAATTAGTCACTTCTATTTTAGTATCACTGGATGCGGTTAATGTATTACTCATTACCATAAGTCCTAATACTGTTTTGTTTGTTGTTGAGGTAACGTTATGTGATGTTTTTACAATGTTCCAGTCAACTGGTGTTATACCATCAACAATAGAAAGACTATTAGGCAAATCTTGTACACTACTACTTAACCAAGTAGAAGCCGTTTGCCAAGTTCCGTCCGCTTGAGATTCATAAGGTAGCGGAGCGGTTTGTCTATCAACAGTGGTTAAGTTTTTTAATGCGGCAGTATAATTATTATTCGAAATATCTTTAGCATTTGTAAAAGTGTAGGTTGACATTGGGTAATAAGCGCTCAGATTTACCCAAGGAATACTTTTTATATCATTGAGGGTTATGGAATTTGGAATAGTTGTTCCACCTGTTAGAGTTGCGTCTCTACTTATTTCCTGATTCATAACATAACGCAATTGTTTGTCTGTCAAAGCTACATTCCAAACGCGAACTTCGTCAATTCCTCCTTGAAAAAATGAAAGTGCATCACCATTAGCAGCAGCAATCAAGAAGGATTGTGTGTTTGATGGCACTGTAGACATCGCTTTTGAAACATCAAGAACACCGTCAATATATAATTTTGCTGTTGTGCCGTCATAAGAAACAGCTATATTGTGCCAAATTCCGGCAGGGATAACTACAGACGAAGTTATAGTTTGTTTAGTGCCATTCATCCAACTCATCTCAGCTTTTCCAGCAGTGTTTATGCTTAAGTCATATCCAATTGTGAAAGTACTGTTTCTTTTAGAAAGAATAGTTCGATTGGTGTTGTTTCGTTTTATCCACGAAGAAACGGTAAACGATGTGTTTAAATTTAAAACTTTTCCTGCATCGAGATAATCATTAATACCATCGAAAGAAATGCAACGAATAAATGTTTTTTCAGGTGCATATCCAAAAGTAATGTATTTAGTTCCGCTGAAATCAAATTCGGTTTCAAGGTTTGTCCCATTCATTCGCATAATTCTATATTCGGCTGTGGGGTTGAAAACTGGGCTATCGGATATAAACATCAAGAAGTCACCAGGAGGATTAATTGTTGCAGTTAAGATTGATGAAGGTATTGAAACTTTAACAGATGGAACATCTCCACCTTTCTCTATAACTCTCCAAGTTCTAGCAATTGAAATAAATTCAACCAAAGTAGATAATGGTCCACCTGATGAAATTCCCGTACTCATATCTACTGTTATTGGAGTTTGAGCATCAAGAGTATTATTATTGTGTCCCCAAACGAGGAATTTTTTATCCGCATCAAATGCATTTATATTATTAGAGTTTGTATCAAAAATATCATTTAATCCAATTGTAATATCACTTGCAGTATTTTCGGTTTTGGATTGTTTTTGGTTGAGCTGTGATTTGTCATCACGACCAATTCCTGCAATGTTATAATTGAATCCAGCTCCTGAATCATATATTATTGTTCCATTTGAATCAACATAGTTTTTACTAGTTCCATTTACACCAAGTGTAATACCGTATTTTATTGCAAGATAAGTTTCGATTTTGTTTCTGTCAGCATCTGAATTACGACTGTCATAATTGATGATTTCTAGAATATCTCCATCATAACTAGCATCAAAAAATTCACTTCTACCAAGCCAATATCTGGTATTAATAATGTCTTTATAAGTACCAGTAAATACAGAAGAAGTCGTTAAAGTATTTGCATTGTGCAAAATATCCATTTTTACCGTGGGAAAAGTTGCGTTTTTTCTAGGGTTAAAAATATTAGGTCCTGAATAAAATTTAGTGGTACTAATTTCTGCAACTCCAAAACTTGTTTGAGCTCCTTGATTATATGCAATTAATTCACTTCCATGACGGAATGAGGTATTTCCTAATTCAAAGCCAGTAACATCTTGATTGCTTGTTCCTTCTTTGTTAACTTCTATAAAGTCACCACAATAAACATCAATTCCGGGGCTGGTTAGATAATTTATTGCATTTGTTGGTTTGATAACTATAAACATATCCGAGTTGTTAAAGCCTTGTCCTCCAGACATAGCGTTGGATCCATTAAAGTGTATTACAGGGTTGAAATTGACATTGTAAGAGGGGTTATTTTGAAATTTTGGTTCTTTTGCAAATTTGGAAACGGCATTTTTTGTTCCTCCATAAGTTTGGTCTTCCCAAGAAGAAATAGCCGAGTTGTCACTTACAACACCGATGTTAGTATCAGCCTTTAACCAAAACTTAAGGTTAGAAGTTATTCCACCTGGTGCTACAGTTAAGGGTGCTAAAGTTTTAACTTCAGCCATGATATCAAAAGAATATGATCCTTCGTCGGAATCATTGCTATTTACGGTTACTGTCGCTGTTTTTATTCCTGTGCTAACTGTTGGAGTAAAAGTTATAACAAAATTTGTTATTGCACCTCCTGCTAAAGTCCCATTTGGTATAAATGCCGCACCTTTATTTGTCACTGTAAATTGAGAAGCATTAGTTCCAGATATAACTATTGGAATGGAGGAGAAAGTCAATGAATTTGTACCATAGGAATAAATATCAAAAGTAAGTGGTATAGCAGTTGTTGAGTCGGTGATGCCAAAATCAGTTTGATCTGTAGTGCTTGGTGTTGTGTCTCCATCTATAATTGAAACTTCGTTTCCTTGTATATCTATTTCCCTTCCAGAAACTACAGCAGCGCCTCTAATTGCAAAATCATAAATACTTTCGTCAGTATCAGAATTATTGATAGATACGAGTCCTATGGCGGTTCCAGTTAATGTAGGGCTATATCTAATCTGGAAAGTTAAATTTCCTCCAGATGCTATAGTGTTGCTACTTGGCTGGGTTATAACGGTAAAATCAGAACTTCCAGTTACCAAAACAAGCGGCGAGCCAGTAAGTGATAATGGGCCTGTTCCTGTATTTCGAATTGTAAATGTTCTGGTAATGGTAGAAGGTAATGTAACAGAACCAAAATCAGTATGATCAGCAGGGTCTGGTCCTGAATCACCATCAACAATGCTAACTCCATTGCCACGAACATCAATCTCAGGAATTAATCCTGTTCCACCAGTACCATCAATAACAAAATTAAATGGGTTTTCATCAGGGTCGTTGGTTACAAACGATACGTTTGCATCTCTATTTCCTAAAGCTGTTGGAGTAAATGTTATAGAAAAAGTAGTACTTGCACTAGGTGCTACAGACGCTGCCGGAGCTGTGGTAACAACAAATTCAGATGCATTAAGTCCGCCTATAGTTATTGTTCCTAAAGTTAAATTTACTGTTCCAGAGTTTTGTATAGTGTAGTTTTTTGTTATACCAACTCCTATTCCTGTCGTTCCTAAATTTGTGTTATCAGTAGTAATGGGCGAGGTGTCTTCATCTAGAATGATATTCGAATTTCCCAGCACAGTAATTTCAGGAAAATTTACGGTTGCTGTAACGGCAACTCTTGGAGCTGAAGAACAGGTTCCGTTATTAGTTTCTACATAATAATTAGTAGTAGTTATAATTCCGGGAGTTGTATAACTAGTGCCTGTTCCTAAAGCAACACCTCCTGTTAAATTTGCATACCAAGAAATTGTGCCTGATGACGCTGTTGCGCCCAGAGTTACAGTTCCAGCTCCTGATCTTGAGCCAGGTGTTGTACCCGTTATTGTAGGAGAAAGATTTACGGTTGTAGCTAATGTTCGAGTTGTTCCGGAACCGCAACTAGTTGAAGGAGTTACAGTGATATTCCCTGAGGTTGTACCTATGGTAACCGTAATTGAATTAGTTGTTCCTCCACCAGTTTGTGTCCAACCAGAAGGGAATGCCCAAGTATAAGTTATTCCAGATACATTTGTTACACTATATATTTGTGATGTTCCTGAGCAAACAGAAATGTTTCCCGTAATTGTACTAGGTTGTGCAGGAACTGAATTTACAGTTGTAGTCAATGTCTGGGTTGTTCCAACACCACACCCATTTGAAGGGGTTACAGAAATAGTTCCAGAAGTTCCATTTGTAGTAACTGTAATTGCATTCGTTGTTCCTCCAGCAGTTTGTGTCCAGCCAACTGGAAATGACCAAGTATAAGTTGTTCCAAGCACATTCGTTACGCTGTAGGTTTGGGATGTTCCCGCACAAGGAGTGGTACTTCCTGTTATGGTGCTTGGTTGTGAAGGTGTCGCCGAAACTGTAATTGCCAAAGTTTGTGCTGTTCCATTACCACAGCCATTTGAAGGTGTTACTTGAACGTTTCCTGAATTTGAACCTACAGTTACAGTAACTAAGTTTGAAGTTCCTCCGGCGGTTTGTGTCCATCCAACAGGAAATGACCAATTATAGGTCACACCGGCCACATTAGTCACATTATAAGTTTTTGACATTCCAACACAAGGAACAGTATCTCCTATAATTCCGCTAGGTTGTGATGGTAAAGGACTTACGGTTGTAGCTAAAGTTCGAATAGTTCCAGAACCACAGCTATTTGAAGGAGTCACCTGAATGTTTCCTGAATTTGTGCCAACAGTTACAGTAATTGAGTTGGTAGTTCCTCCAGCAGTTTGTGTCCAACCAGATGGGAAAATCCAATTGTATGTTGTTCCTGCTACATTCGTTACACTATACGTTTGTGATGAACTTGTGCAAGGAGTTGAATTTCCTGCTATTACACTAGGTTGGGCCGGAACTGTAGAGATTGTGACTCCTAATGTTCGAGCTGTTCCAGAACCACAACCATTTGAAGGAGTTACAGAAATAGTTCCTGGAGTTCCATTTGTAGTAACTGTAATAGCATTAGTTGTTCCTCCAGCCGTTTGTGACCAACCAGTTGGGAAAATCCAAGTGTAAGTTGTTCCCATTACATTAGTTACACTGTATGTTTGTGATGTTGCAATGCAAGGAGTAGCACTTCCTGTAATAGCACTAGTTTGTGCCGGAATGCTGGACGGTGTAACTGCCAAAGTTCTAACTGTACCCGAACCACAACCATTTGAAGGAGTAACAGTAATATTACCAGAATTTGCTCCTGTTGTAACTGTAATTGAATTAGCTGTAGTTACAGGTACTGTCCAACCAGAAGGGAAGGACCAAGTATAAGAAACACCTGCCACACTTGTAACACTATATGTTTGTGATGTTCCGGCGCAAGGAGTTGAACTTCCTGTAATTATGCTAGGTTGAGCAGGGAAAGGATTTACTGTAAAACTAGCTGCACTTGTTGCTGTTCCTCCTGCTGTGGTAATACTAACCGTACCTGTAGTTCCTGCACCAATTATAGCTACTAACACAGTTGCTGAATTAGAAGTGATTGAACTTACAGCTGTGCCACCTATAGTTACATTGGCAGGAGTGGCGCCAGTTAGGTTTGTACCATTAATTGTTATTAAACTTCCTACGCATCCACTTGATGAACCTAGGCTTGTTATAGTTGGAGGAGCCAAAGAAACGATATTCACTATATAATCTTCAGTCTCACCGTAAGTACTGTTGGATGCACCACAAGCTTGACTCGTAGTCAAAGCACTATCATCACCACCTCTCACTCTCATTCTGGTGTTGCCTAAAAGTGCTCCTGCTGGAATTGGAATATTTATTGTTGTAGTTCCGTTTGCGCCCGCATTGACGGATACAATTCCTTCCGATGTTTCAAAAGTTCCGTTTTGATTAAAATCAATCCAAACTGCGGCATATTGAGCGGTGTCTGAGCCCATAGTTATCGATACAGAAGCCGATGTTGAAGGTGTAAGGTTTGGTATTGTTACTGAGTTAAAAAACGTATAATAAGGTGATGATGAAGCGCCACTATTGTTATTTAAAGTTCCTAAAGTTACATTGGTTATTTGATCAACTGTTCCAGGTCCATTTGTATATGTAGGTGCGCAATATGTTGCTGGAGCTGTCCACGAGATAATTACTTGACCATTTCCACCAGAACCCCCACTTTTACTACCAGTTCCAGTTGTCTTAGCACCACCACCACCGCCGCCCGGATTACTACCGGCAACCCCGTTAGCGGCACTAGTAGCTCCATTACCACCATTCCCCCCTCCAGTAGAAGCAGTAGCACCGGATGAATTGGTGGCATCTACGCCAACAAGAGTATTTCCAGCCGATGATCCTCCGCCACCCCCACCCGTAGGTGATCCAGTTACGCCATTTGCTCCATTACCACCATAATAGATAGTAGTTCCAATGCAAGAACCACTTGTTCCGCCTGATGCACCTGCACCAGTGTTTAAACCGACACTATCTCCACCTTTAGCTAAAATGGTGGTGTTATTTATAAACCAAGAATCCCCTCCGGGCGCAGTTGTAGTACTTCCAGAGCCAACTGTAACCGTGTATGTTGTGCCCGGAATTACAGTTATATTGCTTCTAGAGTATGCACCACCGCCACCGCCACCACTTAATCCAGCACTTCCAGATCTTTCGCCGCCGCGACCACCACCACCCCATGCTTCAACAGTAACACTAGTCACTCCAGCAGGAACTGTAAAAGTATCCGAGGATGTAAATGTTTGTGGAGATTGTGCTACTCCTAAAAGACTTATTAGTAAAAAAACTAGTGTAAACAATGCTTTTGTAAAAAGAGTATTTTTTTTCATGATTTTAAGACTATAAAGTGAAATAGGAGCTTTTCTATTA
>JAAFGY010000182.1 GCA_010365135.1 Flavobacterium sp. | reverse complement strand
TTTTTATTTTTTGTCCAAATTTTTTTTAATTAATCGATGAACGGTACGTTCAAAAAGATATATTTGTCATTCTAAAATTTATAAATGGAGCTCAAGCTTAACAAACCAATTTGTTTTTTCGACCTCGAAACTACCGGAATTGATGTCGCCAAAGACAGAATTGTGGAAATAGCAATTTTCAAAGTTTTCCCTAACGGAAATAAAGAAAGCAAAACATGGTTGGTCAACCCGACCATTCCTATTCCACCACAATCTACCGCCATTCACGGAATAAGCAATGAAAAAGTAGCTAACGAACCCACTTTCAAGGAGCTGTCTTCTCAGATTTACAATATGATAAAGGATTCGGATTTAGCGGGATACAATTCTGACCGTTTTGACATTCCATTATTGGCCGAAGAAATGCTTCGTTCTGGAGTAGATTTTGACATGAAAAATAGAGTTTCAGTTGATGTTCAAACTATTTTTCACAAAAAAGAAGAAAGAACATTGAGCGCTGCGTTAAAATTTTATTGTGAAAAAGGTTTAGAAAATGCGCATTCTGCAGAAGCTGATACAATGGCAACTTATGAAATTTTGTTGGCTCAATTAGACCGCTATCCGGAATTGGAAAACGATATGAAATCACTTTCAGAATTTACAACCAGAAAGAAAATAGCCGATTTTGCAGGAATGATCGCTTTTGATAAAGACGACAACGAAATTTTCGCCTTCGGAAAACACAAAGGAGTTAAAGTGGATGTCGTTTTAGAAAATGAACCCGGTTATTTCAGTTGGATCCAAAATGCTGATTTTCCTTTATATACTAAGAAAGTTTTGACAGCAATCAAGTTGAGAAAATTAAACAATAAATTGAATTAATTTTTGAATTTTAGAAAATGAAAATTATTTGCATCGGGCGGAATTATGTCAAGCATATAGAGGAGTTGCAGAACGAAAGACCATCAGAACCAGTGATATTTATGAAGCCTGATTCGGCAGTTTTATTGAAGCAACATCCTTTTGTGATTCCAGAATTTTCGAATGATATTCACCACGAAATAGAGCTCATTATCAAAATAAACAAAGTAGGAAAATATATTGATGCCAAATTTGCTCATAAATATTATGACGAAATTAGTGTTGGAATTGATTTTACCGCTCGTGATTTACAAAACGAATTAAAAGCCAAAGGATTGCCTTGGGAAAAAGCGAAATCGTTTGATGGATCGGCGGTAATAGGCGATTTTTTGCCAAAAAGTCAATTTAATTCATTAGAAAATATTACTTTTGAACTGATTAACAATAATAAAAAGGTTCAAAAAGGCAATGCCAATCACATGCTTTGGAAGATTGATGAAATAATTTCTTACGTTTCGCAATATTTTACGCTCAAAATTGGTGATATTATTTTTACAGGAACTCCCGAAGGAGTTGCTGCAGTAAAACCGGACGATGTTTTAGAGGGATTTTTAGAAGGACATAAACTATTTAGTATACAAATAAAATAATGGCACTACATTACAACTTAGCAAAAGTGTACGCACTTTCCGACAACGATCCAGAATTTGTCCTGCAGATCGTAACATTATTTGTTACCGAAATCCCGGAGGATTTAGCAGAAATCAAAGAAGGAATCAAAAAGAAAGATCATAAACACGCCTATTCTTACGCTCATAAAGTGAAACCATCTCTTGATTTACTTGGCTTGAAGGTAGCTTTCGAAGAAATTCTTCAAATAGAAGCTTGGACAAAATCGGAAGGTGAAAAGAAAGAAATAAAAGAAACTTTTAAGAGTGTTAAGCATCAAGTGGAAGACGCTATCAAGGAGTTGAAAAAAGACTTTGATTTGTAGATTGATTTTCATTTCTTCAAATTCAAAACTTTTGGAGATTTATTCTATTTCCAAATTTCCAGACTAAATCAATATCGAAAATGAAAGCAGCCATAATTACTATAGGCGACGAAATTTTAATAGGACAAATTGTCGATACAAATTCGGCTTTTATTGCCAAATCATTTGACAGAATTGGTGTCGAAATCCAAGAAATGATTTCTATTAGTGACAACAAGCAACACATTCTGGAAACCTTTGCAAAGTATCAAAACACAGTCGATTTAGTTATCATTACTGGCGGACTTGGCCCGACAAAAGACGATATTACCAAAAAAACTTTCTGCGATTATTTTGATGATGAATTGGTCGTTAACAATAAAGTTCTTCAGCATGTTACACAACTTATCGAAGGGTTTTTTAAACGACCTATTACTCAAATCAACAAAGACCAAGCTCTAGTTCCATCAAAATGTACCGTGCTTCACAACCAAGTGGGAACGGCGCCCGGAATGTGGATGAAAAAGGAAAACACCGTCTTTATTTCGCTTCCAGGAGTTCCATTTGAAATGAAATATTTAATCGAAAACGAGATTGTTCCAAAGATCATTACCGAATATAAAAGACCTTATATCATTCACAAAACAGTTTTAACTTATGGAATTGGTGAAAGTTTATTGTCAGAAACTATCGAGAATTGGGAAAACAATTTGCCTGATTTTATAAAATTGGCCTATTTGCCAAGTCTTGGAAGTGTGCGTTTACGACTTTCGGCAAGAGGAACTGACAAGGAATTTCTGGAAGAAGCCATTGAAGAAAATGTCATTTCTTTGTCTAAAATAATTGGTAATTTTATTGTTGGTTTTGATGATGATGAAACCCTTGAAACGGTTTTAGGGAAGCTTTTGACGCAACAAAACAAAACTATTTCGACAGCCGAAAGTTGTACAGGAGGAAAAATTGCTCAGGTTTTAACCTCCATTTCAGGGGCTTCAAATTATTTTAAAGGCAGCATAGTTTCGTATGCTACTGAAACCAAAATCTCGGTTTTGGGACTTTCAGAAGATTTAATCAAAGAACATTCCGTGGTAAGTGCTGAAGTGGCAAAGCAAATGGCAATTAATGTCAAGAATTTAATGAAAACCGACTATGCCATCGCCACCACAGGAAATGCTGGTCCATCAAAAGGGGATTCAAAAGCCGAGATTGGAACTGTTTTTATAGCATTGGCAACGCCAAATGAGATACTAATTGAAGAATTTAATTTTGGTCAACCCCGTGAAAAAGTGATAGATAGAACCGTAATGAAGAGTTTAGAAATGCTGCGAAAAGAAATTTTGAAAAATGTTCAATAATTTTTTTGCTTCATCCGTTTATTTTTCTTTTCTTTGCACCCTGATTTTGAATAACGATAAAAGATAAGATAATGTCAAGAGTTTGCGACCTTACAGGTAAAAGAGCGATGGTAGGAAATAACGTTTCTCACGCTATGAATAAAACTAAGAGAAAATTTTCTGTAAACTTAGTTAAAAAGCGTTTTTATCTTCCAGAAGAAGATAGATGGATTACTCTAAGAGTAGCTGCATCTACGGTAAAAACAATTAATAAAAATGGAATCGCTGCAGTTTTGAAAAAAGCACAAGCAGGCGGATTTATTAAATAATCCATTCCTAAAAATATATCAAGATGGCAAAGAAAAGTAAAGGTAATAGAATCCAAGTAATTTTAGAATGTACTGAACACAAAACATCCGGTGTTGCAGGGACTTCAAGATACATCACAACAAAGAACAAGAAAAATACTCCAGACAGATTAGAAATTAAAAAATTTAATCCAATCTTGAAACGTGTAACTGTTCACAAAGAAATTAAATAATAATTAGAGATTTTGAAAAAATCTCAAATGCTTGCATTAGAGATTTTAAGATTATCTCAAATGTCACATTGGAGATTTATTAAAATACAAATAACATAGAATCATGGCAAAGAAAACCGTAGCATCCTTACAGACCTCTTCTAAGAGATTATCAAAAGCCATCAAAATGGTGAAATCTCCAAAATCTGGTGCATATACATTCGTAGAATCTATTATGGCTCCAGAAGCAGTTGATGAGTTCTTGAAAAAGAAATAATTAACGACAGCATTATATAGAAAAGCTACTTTCATTCGGAAGTAGCTTTTTTATTTTCTATATTTGCCAATCAAATTTTTCAGGAGCTATTTCCTGCTGTACGCTATATCTTTTCCCAGCTAAAGAAGCTGGAAAAAGGATGTCGCTTCCATCAGGGCTACACCAGTTGATAAAACGATGTAAAATCTGATCCGAGCCATTGCGAACAGGCGCAGCAATTCCAAAATCGTTAATCCTCAATCAATAATCCGATGAGTTTTTTAAAAAAAATATTTTCTTCCGAAAAAAAGGACCAGAGCTTTAGCGAACAGGCGAAGCAGACTTTAGACAAAGGACTTGAGAAATCAAAGACAACCTTTTTCTCAAAGTTAACTAAAGCTGTTGCGGGAAAATCAAAAGTAGACGACGAAGTTCTGGATAACTTAGAAGAAATCCTCGTTTCTTCTGATGTTGGAGTGAATACTACTCTAAAAATTATCACTCGAATCGAAAAGCGTGTCGCCGAAGATAAATTCCTTGGAACAGACGAACTCAACAAAATCCTTCGCGAAGAAATTGCAGGTTTACTTTCGGAAACCAATTCGGGCGAAGCTACTGAATTTGTAATTCCAATAAATGTAAAGCCTTATGTTTTGATGGTTGTGGGTGTAAATGGAGTTGGGAAAACCACCACTATTGGAAAGTTGGCTTATCAATTCAAAAAAGCAGGATACAAAGTTGTTCTTGGTGCAGCGGATACTTTTCGTGCCGCAGCAATCGATCAATTGCAAATTTGGGCGGATAGAGTGGGTGTTTCCATCGTTAGACAAAATATGGGAAGCGATCCAGCTTCGGTAGCTTTTGACACCTTGCAATCTGCCGTAGCACAAGATGCAGATATTGTTATTATTGATACAGCTGGTCGTTTGCACAACAAAATTAACTTGATGAACGAATTGACAAAAGTAAAACGCGTGATGCAAAAAGTAGTTGCCGATGCGCCACACGATGTGATGTTAGTTATAGACGGTTCAACAGGTCAAAATGCTTTTGAACAAGCCAAGCAATTTACAGTAGCCACCGAAGTAACTTCCCTCGCGGTCACAAAACTAGATGGCACGGCAAAAGGCGGTGTAGTTATTGGAATTTCTGATGAATTTCATATTCCTGTAAAATACATTGGAGTAGGAGAAGGAATTGAGGATTTACAGGTTTTTAATAAATACGAATTTGTAGATAGTTTTTTTAAATAATAGTTCAATGAATTTTTCATCCATCAAAAATATTTCCCCAATTTTTCTTTATCTAATAAGCGTTATGTGCTTTGTTTTGTCTAATGTTGTGAGGGACAAAAACATGGTTTTGTATTATATTTTACTCTTTTTGGGTGCTATTTTCTTTATTATAGGGTTTTTTATAAGGAGAAAAAACAGCTGATATTATTGGTACAAAGCACTAATTTTTGTCCATAATTCATCATCAAAACCGGATAAAGCAAAAGTAGGATTTGTAGGATTAGCAACGTCTCCCATTCTAATTACCACCATTTTTTTACTTGGAATAACATAAATTTTCTGATCATTTTTACCCAAGGCCATAAACATATCATTGGGTCCTGTAGGGATTAAACTTCCATTAAATTGGAGTTGAGATTGAGGCAAATGATAACTCGGTTTTCCGTTTAACCACCACAAATAACCGTAACCTAAATTGATATTTTGCGAAGTATTCGTAGCTTCGTTAAAATAAGCTTCGTTGAGAATAGTTGTGTTTTCCCATTTCCCTTTATTGAGCATTAGCAAACCAAAACGAGCCATACTTCGGGTGGTGCTATAATATACGCTGTTATTGTCAACTTGAATCCAAGCTCCTGTCATTCCGATTTTGTCTCTTAATTTGGTATTAAAATAGTTGGGCCAAGTTTGTCCAGATGCTTTGGCGATCACATCTTGCAATTTCACATAAACATTGTGATATGCCCATCGAGTTCCTGCATCGGCTTTGTACGTTAGACTGGCTGGATCAACCGCATCACCATTGGCAATATCTTCTAACCAGAAGTCATTGTGAGCAAATGTTTGTTGGTAATCAAGTTTTCTTTGGCCAATGGCAAACTCGTCCAACCGGTTCCAATATAATCCGAAACTTTGTTGTTGATGTTTAATAAACCTTCTTGCTGAGCAATTCCCGTTAAAGTTGACGTTAACGTTTTACCAGCACTTGCCCAATACCAAGGTGTTGTAGCCGAATGTCCGTTGAAATAATTTTCCATAACAATTCTTCCATTCACTAAAATGATGAACCCTTTAGAATTTTTGAGAGCCAAATAATCTAAAAGTGGTTGAACAGCAGTTGGTTTCCATCCTAAATCGGCAACAGATTTTGTTTCCCAAGAATCTCCAGTTATTGGTGGAAAATACATTGATTCTGCTGGGATTGGAGGTGGCGATGGAGTTTCTGAACTACAACTAGCACATAATAAAATAATTAGTAAACTATTGATTATTTTATACATATTTTAAATGTTTTTAATAGGACCAAAATTATTGAAAAAAGTTTAATGAGTTTTTTTTATTTTTGTTTTCTTTGAATTTAATAAGGTTAACTTTGTAGAGGAAGGATATATTACTTTACCCTTAAAGCCCTAGCCCTGATGGAAGGGAAAATCCTCGCCATTTTTCTTGGCGAGATTGGAATGACAGCAGGAAATAGCTCCAGAAAAAAATAAATTTTATGAAAAATACTTTTAGAATTTTATTCTTGTCGTTTCTTTTTGTTGCTTGTCAGCAAAAGGTAAAACCAGAAGACATTTCCAAAATAAACGGTTATTGGGAAATTGAAAAAGTGGTTTTCGATGAAGGCAAAGATAAAAATTACACGATAAACGAAAGTTATGATTATTTTCAAATTGATAAAAACAACGTTGGTTTTCGGAAAAAAGTAATGCCACAACTAGACGGTACTTTTCTGACCAATGACACTCAAGAAAATGTGAAAGTACGGTTCGAAAATGACAAAGTTTTCCTTGATTATGCGACTTCTTATGCCAAATGGTCAGAGGAATTAATCACGATTACCAATGATATGTTGGTCTTCAAAAATGCTGAGAATAAGGAATATCATTATAAAAAA
>JAAFGY010000181.1 GCA_010365135.1 Flavobacterium sp. | reverse complement strand
TAGAATAAGTTTTTGAAGGATTATAAATAATTACCTATTTATTATTTATATTTGAATAATGAAAAATACGACCAACCAAATAACCATAACCTACATACTTGTATCCCTATTTTTGGCAATTATTTACCGAGAAGTGCTTAAATATATTCCAACAAATCCACTTTCATTTAATTTTATAAATGACATCTTGTTTATAGTAAGTTCTGGACTTCTTCTTAAGTATGTTTTGTACAAAAACGATATTAAAAACACTGAAATTTATAAAAAGTTAAAGAACACAAATAACGAAATTAAAGAGTCGAATGAACGATACGACATCGTATCAAAAGCAACAAGTGATATTATTTGGGACTGGAAAATTCCTGAAGATAAAATGAGTTGGAACAAAGGAATTGAAGGGATTTTTGGATATAAACAAGAGCAAGTGGGCATCAGTTCGAAGTGGTGGTTTGACAATATTCATCCTGAAGACAGCATCAAAATGTCTATAAAACTATATTCTTTCATTGAACAAAAAACCGAAAAATGGCAAGATCAATATCGATTTAAATGCGCCGATGGTTCCTATAAATACGTTTTAGACAGAGGCTTTATTCTGAAGGATGAAAAGGGTAAATCGGTAAGAATGATTGGAGCAATTCAAGACATAACCAAACAAAAAGAGGAAGAACAGCGACTAAAGTTACTAGAAACCGTAATTACACATACAAAAGATTCTGTAATTATTACCGAAGCGGATTTAAATGACGGAAAAATTCCAAATATTGTGTATGTAAATCCAGCTTTTTCAAACACCTCGGGATATAATTCTGAAGAAATTATTGGAAGATCACCGGAGATCTTTAATGGTCCTAATTCCAATGACCTAGAACACCAAAAATTGATCAATGCCATAAAAAATAAGGAAGAATGTCAAGTGGAGACGCTGAGTTACAAAAAGAACAATGACGCCTATTGGGTAAATTTTTCTATGTTGCCTGTTTATAATTCTGATGGAGAACTTTCGCATTGGGTTTCAATTCAAAGAGACATTTCAGAAGAAAAAAAGCAAGAAGTAGAAAAAGAACAACTTATCAAAGAGTTAACTCAAAACAATAAAGATTTACAACAATTCTCCTATATCACTTCGCACAATCTTAGAGCTCCACTATCGAATTTAACAGGACTTCTAAACTTAATTGAAGATATTCCAATTGAAAATCCAGAATTAAAAGAAATTTTGGATGGTTTCAATAAATCAACACATCTGTTAAATGATACTATCAATGATTTAGTTAAAGTAATAATCATCAAAGATAGTCCTTCGATCGAAAAAGAAGACCTTATGCTAAAAGACATTTTTGAAGATGTATTTAGTCAGTTAGATTTTTTAATAGGCTTGCATAAACCAATCATAAAATTCGATTTTGGAGAAGTATCTTTTTTGAATACCAATAAATCATATTTAGAAAGTATTCTATTAAATTTACTGACAAATTCAATTAAATATAAATCAGAAATTCGCAAATTAAAAATAAACATCACCGCCCATCAGCTAGAAGATAGCGTTGTTTTAATTTTTAATGACAATGGTATAGGAATCGATTTAGAGAGAAATAAGGATAAGATTTTTGGACTTTACCAAAGATTTCATGACTATCCGGACAGCAAAGGATTGGGCTTATATCTTGTAAAATCACAAGTAGAAACTATGGGAGGAACTATTAGCATAGAAAGCAAGGTCAATATAGGAACTACTTTTACACTTACATTTAAAAATAAATAAAAATGTTGGATACAATTTTATGCATTGATGATGATCCCATAACCCTAATGTTATGCAAAATGGTACTTGCCAAAGCCTCCTTTTCGAGAGAAATCGCTACTGCTAAAAATGGCGAGGAAGCTCTAAAATACTTCGACACAATCAAAATAAATAATTCAATTAACAAACCTCAATTAATTTTTTTGGATTTAAATATGCCTGTAATGGGAGGTTGGGAATTTTTAGATAGTTTTAGCACCTCCGATTATTCAGATTATAATAATACAAAGGTCATTATTCTTTCCTCAACAATTGACCCAGAAGATTTAGAAAAATCAAAAAAATATCCAATGGTAATTGACTTTTTATCCAAACCCATTTCTAAAGATATGCTGGAATATATAAAGAACATAATTTAGCATTACTTCATAAAAAAAGCCCTGCAATTGCAGGGCTTTTTTATATATAACCTAACTTGTAATTACTACAATTTAGCTACGTGTTTCGTTAATTTAGATTTTAAATTAGAGGCTTTGTTATCATGAATGATATTTTTCTTAGCTAATTTATCAATCATTGAAATTACGCTTGACAATTTAGAAGTAGCATCTTCTTTATCAGTAGCTATTCTTAATGCTTTGATTGCATTACGAGTAGTTTTATGTTGATATCTGTTTAGAACTCTTCTTTTTTCGTTACTTCTTATTCTCTTTAAAGCGGACTTGTGATTTGCCATTTTTCTTTTATTTTTTAATTGTTATAAACTATCAGTTAAAAAAGAAAAACCTCCCACAATTGTTTTCACAATCACTTTGGTTTTAACTAATAAAATAAAAACAAGAGACACTAATCTTTATTTTATAAAACTTATTTACAACTAATTGTAGTCCGTAGGAGAATCGAACTCCTATTTCTTGGATGAAAACCAAGTGTCCTAACCGGTAGACGAACGGACCATTATTCTTCTACGTTACTAATTATTATCTCAAATGAATGAGTTTTGTAGTCCCTAGGGGAATCGAACCCCTCTTACCAGGATGAAAACCTGGCGTCCTAACCGATAGACGAAGGGACCATCCTTCTGTAATGCGGATGCAAAAATACAACTATTTTCTATTCGCACAATAGCAGATGTATATTTTTTTTATTTTTTTCAATATGCCTTAGCAAACAAGACTCTTCCAGACGAAGCATTACCAGTAAACACACAGCTTCCAGCCTCTTCTACCCTGTCCAAAGGAATGCATCTTATGGTTGCTTTTGTCAAATTCTTGATTTCTTCTTCGGTTCCAGCAGTTCCGTCCCAGTGAGCGGAAACAAAGCCGCCCTTGCTATCAAGAACCTCTTTAAACTCCTCAAAACTATTCACTTCTGTAATATGAGTATCTCGATAATCTAAAGCTTTATTGAATAAATCGGTTTGAATTTGTTTTAAAAGATTTTTGATATAAATCGCTATTCCGTCTTTAGCAGCAATCTCTTTTGACAAATTATCGCGTCTGGCGACCTCAAAAGTTCCATTTTCTAGATCTTTTGGGCCAACTGCAATTCGAACTGGAACTCCTTTTAATTCCCATTCAGCAAATTTAAAACCTGGTTTTTGAGTCGTTCTGTCATCAAATTTCACGGAAATATTAAGTTTTTTTAATTCCAAATTAAGTTCATTTACCACAGCGGAAATTTCCCCTAATTGTTCGTCCGTCTTATAAATAGGAACGATAACCACTTGAATTGGCGCTAAAGATGGAGGCAAAACCAATCCCTTGTCATCTGAATGAGTCATTACCAAAGCACCCATCAATCGAGTAGAAACTCCCCAAGAAGTTCCCCAAACGTGTTCTTGTTTTCCTTCGGCATTGGCAAATTTTACGTCAAAAGCTTTGGCGAAATTTTGTCCTAAAAAGTGTGAAGTTCCAGCTTGTAACGCCTTGCCATCCTGCATTAAGGCTTCGATACAATAGGTTTCTTCAGCTCCTGCAAAACGTTCCGTTTCAGTTTTCAATCCTTTTATAACTGGAATTGCCATAAAATTTTCGGCAAAATCAGCATAAACGTTCATCATTTTTTCAGATTCCTCAAGAGCTTCTGCTTTGGTTGCGTGAGCCGTATGTCCTTCTTGCCATAAAAACTCGGCTGTTCTTAGAAACAATCTTGTTCTCATTTCCCAACGTACAACATTTGCCCATTGATTGATTAACAAAGGTAAATCTCTATACGATTGAACCCATCCTTTATAAGTAGACCAAATTATGGCTTCACTGGTAGGACGAACAATTAATTCTTCTTCGAGTTTTGCGTTAGGATCTACCATTAATTTTCCCGGATTATCAGGGTCATTTTTCAATCTATAATGAGTCACAATGGCACATTCTTTGGCAAAACCTTCGGCATTTTTTTCTTCGGCTTCAAACATACTTTTTGGAACAAATAAAGGAAAGTAGGCGTTTTGATGGCCTGTTTCTTTAAACATTCGATCTAATTCTGCTTGCATTTTTTCCCAAATTGCATAGCCGTAAGGTTTGATAACCATACAGCCTCTAACTCCTGAATTTTCTGCTAAATCGGCTTTTACAACCAGCTCATTATACCATTTTGAATAATCGTCTTCTCGTGTGGTTAGGTTCTTGCTCATATTGAATAGTTTGGCACAAATTTTGTTTTAATAATTTTAACTAAATAGTTCCGCAAAACTAACTATTTTTGTATTGTCCAACACTAAAATATCCTACTGATATGAAAACAAATATTTTTTCCTCCCAAAATGCTACACTTTATTCAATAATTGGATTGTTAAGTGTTCTGATGACATCTTGTGGGTCCTATCAAAACAGTTCCTATTATGATAGCGACGGAATATATGGAAATTCCCCACAAGAAAAACAAACCATATCAAGCAACCACTACAAAGAGTATTTTAGCTCTTTACAAAATGAAAATAACACTTTAAACGACACCCTAGTTGTTGTGAACCAGGACTATCCTGATTGGGGAAGTAACCCCAAAACAACTTCAGTAAATGTATATACAGATCCTTGGAGTATGTCTCTAGGATTTGGATATGGCTATCCTTATTATGGTTATGGATATGGTAATCCTTATTATGGTTATGGATACGGTAATCCTTATTACAGTTATGGTTATGGATATCCTTATTATAGTTTCGGATATGGTAATCCTTATTATGGTTACGGATATGGCTCTCCTTATTACGGATATGGTTGGGATTATTCTTATTATGGCGGGTACTATCCTCACTATGGGAATGGTTACAACAACAATTATTCCTACAATTCAAGCAGAAGAGGTTCTTCGTACGGCAACAGGGTAGATAGTGGAAGATATTCTCAAAACCAAAATAATGCCAACAGATCATCAAACTATAATAATGCGAGAAGAGGGTCTACCAATAGCGTAACTAGAAACAATTCGCAATTTATGACAAGAGATTATAATCAAAATAATTCTAATAACAATTCAACAAGAACCTCTAGAACTAACTCGAATACAAACACAAACAGTTCCAGAAACCAAAATTACACTCCATCAACAAGAACTTATACCCCAAGTTCAAATAGCAATAATAATTCTAATTATAATAATAGTGGTAGCGGAAGATCGTCTGGTGGTGGATATAATGGAGGAGGGTCATCTGGTGGTGGAGGAAGATCATCTGACGGCGGAGGCGGTGGAAGAAGATAATATACCTTCCGTTTGTAAAATAAAAAATTAGAACCTTAATTGGACAAAAAATGAAAAATTATTTATTCCTTTTATTTGCTGGATTCATTTTTAGTGTTGCTCAATCACAAGAAATCACTGATGCGATGCGCTATTCGCAAGATAATTTAAATGGAACTGCGCGTTTCAGAGCTATGGGTGGTGCCTTTGGAGCCCTTGGTGGGGATATGTCTGCTATAAACGTAAATCCTGCAGGTTCAGCTATTTTTGCAAACAATCAACTTACGGTTACTTTAAGCAGTTTCAATAAAAAAAATGATTCTAATTATTTTGGAACCACGACTTCGGATTCTAATAACTCGTTTGATATGAATCAAGCAGGAGGTGTTTTTGTTTTTAAAAACCAAAATCCATCTACCAATTGGAAAAAGTTTTCGATGGCGATAAACTATGATAACACGAATGATTTTGACAATTCGGTATTTTCAGCTGGAAGCAATCCGACTAATTCTGTAGCCAATTATTTCTTGAGCTATGCAAACGGAGTTCCTTTAAGTGTATTACAAGATTCTAATTATAGCGAATTAGACCACGGTGGTCAACAAGCTTATTTGGGATACCAAGCCTTTGTAATTGATCCTGCAAATGATGTCCCAACCAATAACAATTATGTGTCAAACGCTACTCCTGGAGGAAAGTATTATCAAGAAAACAGTATCTATTCAAATGGATATAACGGAAAATTATCTTTTAATGCTGCTACTTCTTATAAAAATAAATTGTTTATCGGTCTGAATTTAAATTCACATTTTACTGATTATGTTCACTCTTCTAGTTTTTATGAATCCAATAATAATCCCTTAAATGCTAATTATACGGTAACCACTTTGCGTTTTGACAATAATTTACACACGTATGGAACAGGGTTTTCATTTCAAATTGGAGCTATAGCAAAAATTACTAATGAAATTCGTTTAGGATTGGCTTACGATTCGCCAATTTGGTATAATTTGAGTGATGAATTTTCACAAAAACTGGTAGCAGTAAGCGCCAATAATACAAATGCGCTCCCACCCGATGTAATCGATCCACAAATTATCAACTATTATGATCCCTACAAACTAGAGAGTCCGGGCAAGTTTACAGGAAGTTTTGCTTATGTATTTGGAAAAACGGGATTAATAAGTATAGATTACTCTATAAAAAAGTATGGAAGCACTAAATTTCAACCAGAAAACGATCCTTATTATAGTGTTATTAATAGTGAAATGAATACCATTCTTGCTACATCAGGAGAATTAAGAATAGGTGCCGAATATAAAATCAAGGAATTAAGTCTTCGCGGAGGCTATCGGTTTGAAGAAAGTCCTTATAAAGACGCTACAACTATTGGCGATTTAAATTCTTTTTCAGGAGGTTTAGGATATGATTTTGGAATGTTTAAATTAGATTTATCCTATTCTAATGCACAAAGAGACACGCAACAAGCATTCTTTAACCAGGGATTTACAGATGCAGCTAAAATAAAAACGTCAAACAATAATGTTACGATGACCTTGCTATTTGAAATGTAACCCTTAGAAAAATATTTGAATAGAAAACCATTTCATTTTTGAAGTGGTTTTTTAATATAATTTTTAAAAA
>JAAFGY010000180.1 GCA_010365135.1 Flavobacterium sp. | reverse complement strand
TAGGTCATATTATATTATTAAATTTGTATAAAAATATTTTAAATATGGAAGATCAACAAAGGAATGCGAGTTCAAGTCTAAAGGTAATTATTGCCATTTTAGCAATTCTATTAGTAGGTAGTTTGGTGTATATTTATAAAATATCCAACGACGCTAAGACCGTTCAAACGGAATTGACCCGATCAGTATCTGAAAAAGATATGGTGATGAAAGATTTACAGCAGTTAAAAACTACTTATGATGCTGCAATAGCTGAAAATACGTCAATGTCTGATGAACTAATTAAAGAGAGAGACAAAGTTGTAAATTTAATGAGTGATATCAGTAAATCTAAAGGAGATGTCGCCAAATATAGATCTCAATATCAGAAATTACAAAGTAATATGAAGGTTTTGATAGCTGAAAACGAAGGCCTTAAAAGAGAAAATGTCACTTTAGCCTCACAACGAGATAGTACTGTTGTTGTATTAGGAGAATCCAAAAAATACAATGAAGTATTGGTAGGACAAAACGAAGAGTTATCAAAAACAGTAGAAAAAGGGTCAAAATTGACTGTTTTAAATATGCAGACTTCTGCCTACAAAGTAAGAAGTTCTGGAAAACAAATAGCCACAGATAAAGCAGGGAGAGCTGATGTCCTTAAAATTAGTTTTACGATCGCGGAAAACCAAATTGCAAAATCTGGTGATAAACAATATTACGTTCAAGTAATTGATAGTAAAAATAATGTTTTAGGCGACAAAAAGACAGAAACTTTTGATGATATAACATTAACCTATAGCTTCGTAGTTAATGTAAAATATGAAAATAAAACCGTTCAAGTTTCCGAAGACTTGCGAGGAAAAGATTTTGCAAAAGGAACTTATTATGTAAATGTTTTCGACAAGAATGAATTAGTTTCTAAAACAAGTTTCACCTTGAAATAAGAATTTCGAAATTTATGTAGAAAGAACTTTCTTTAGGAAGTCACCTTAAATTACTACATAGTTTATAAAGCGATTAAGGAAAGTAATTTTTTCTTAATCGCTTTTTTATGTTTTTCAATGCCGTGATTTGGCTTTATTAAAAACAGTGTAAAGTTCACCTCAATCTATGCAAAAAAAGAGTTCCTACCTTTCGGACCTCTTTTTGTCTTTAAAATTTTATAGTATTTAAACCAATTCTTCTTCTTTTTTGAATTCGGAAACTAGTTTTTTCTGCATATCAAATGAGACCGATTCATAGTGATCAAATTGAGTTGTAAATCGCGCTCGACCCTGAGTTAAGGACCGCAAATCACTACCAAACTCTTGCATTTCTGCAAAGGGAAGAAAAGCCGTAATCACCGTAAATTGTCCTTCGGCATCCATACTTTCTACATTGGCTCGATGGGTTTGGATATTACTCATAATCGCACCCGTAAGTTCCTCAGGAGCTTGAATTTTAATATGATAAAAAGGTTCTAATAATTGAGGATCCGCTTTAACAAAGTTTTCTTTAAAAGCCATCATTCCTGCGGTTTTAAACGCCAAATCGTTACTGTCAACAGGGTGCATTTTGCCATCATATAAAATTACTCGAACGTCTCTCACATAAGAACCTGTTAATGGGCCTTTGGTCATTTTGTCCATAATTCCTTTTAAGATTGAAGGATGAAAACGAGTGTCAATAGCACCTCCAACGATGCAGTTATAATACACTAATTTTCCTCCCCAAGGCAAATTTATTTCTTCTTTTCCTCTAATGTTGTAGCCTTTTGGTTCGTCCATTCCCTCAAACCAAGGTTCGATTTTCATCGCTATTTCGGCAAATTGTCCGGATCCTCCTGATTGTTTTTTGTGACGATAGGTGATTTCGGCACTTTTTTGAATGGTTTCGCGATAGGGTATTTTTGGATTGCAAAATTCCACCGATAATTTAAATTGTTTTTCTAATTTCCATTTAATAATGGCCAAATGCAATTCGCCGTGACAATGAATAATCGTTTGATTCAATTCTGGCGAAACTTCAATTCTAATGGTTGGATCTTCTTCTACTAATTGATGTAAAGCAATGGATAATTTTTCTTCTTCGCCTTTTTTGGTGCCTTCCACGGCTATGGAATAAGTGGAATTGGGAAATTTTATGGGTGTAATTTCAATATGTTTTCCTTTTTCGTGAAGCGTGTTATTGATGTGCGTGTCTTTCAATTTAAGAGTCGCGCCAATATCTCCTGCGGTCAATTCGTTTACGGCAGTTCGTTTGCTTCCTTCCACTTCATAAATTTGATTGATGCGTTCAATTTGACCCGTATTTTCATTGGTTAATTCGTCTCCAACTTTAATTTTACCCGAAAGTACCTTGAAGAAACTTAAATCGCCAATATGAGGCTCTGAAAGGTTTTTATAAATAAATATTGCAGTTGGGCCTTTTTCGCTGCACTCAATTTCCTTCCCGTCAATGGTTCTCTGATTGGGCATTTCATAAGCCGACGGACATACATTATCAATGAATCCCATAATTCTACCGCTTCCCATATTTTTCTTGGCAGAAACGCAAAATACAGGAAAAATTTCGTGTTTTATCAGCGAATGATGCAAGCCTGATTTCATTTCATCTTCGTTCAATTCACCTTTTTCGAAATAAAGTTCCATTAAGTTCTCGTCGTTTCCGGCAATGGTTTCAATTAATTCTTGATGCAAACGATTGGCTTTCTCGATTTCATTTTCAGGAATTGGAAGTTTTTCTGGTTTTCCTCCATTTGCAGGATATTTATACAGCACCATATTCAAAACATCAACGATGGATTCGAATTCTGGCCCTTGATTTAACGGATATTGAACTACAACCACGCTGTGTCCAAAATGATCTTTGGCTTCTTGAATCGTTCTGTCAAAGTCGGATTTTTCATTGTCCAATTGATTTACAGCTAACAAAATAGGTAATTTGTAATCATTGGCATATTCCCAAATAATATCAGTTCCCACTTCAACTCCCATAGAGGCATTTAAAAGCATTAAACCACAATCGGCAACGCGCATTGCTCCAATAATTTCTCCCGCAAAATCATCGTAACCTGGTGTGTCCAGAAGATTTATTTTATAGCCTCTCCATTTGGTATTTACTAATTTAGAAAAAAAAGATTTACCTTTTTCGTGTTCAATCTCTGAATAATCGGCAACCGTATTTTTCTCCAAAATGGAACCTCGCCGATTGATTAATCCCGCCTCAAATAACATTGACTCGATTAGAGTCGTCTTGCCGCTTCCGGTGTGTCCAACTAAAACCACATTTTTAATGTGTTTGATATCAAAATTTGCCATATCTCTTTGATTTAAATTAGATTAGTGTATCAAATTTCAAAAAAAATAATTAGTCGAAATATGATATATATCATATTTTATATAGTTTATAAACGTTATTTTTTGGAAGAAAAATTTTATTTATTTAGCTTGGATTTTTGGAAATTGAAGTTCAGCTAATTCAATGTACTAAAAGTACTAAATTATTTTATTTTTGAAGGAAAAAATAAATATAAATTATTGAATTTGAATACTTAAGAAAAAAAAAGAAGAGGAATTAAATTTCAAAAATAACTCTTTTCAAGTCACAATGATATCGTGTTTGTAAAGTAAACCTTTGAGGGTCGCCAAAGAAAATATGGCTTTCTTAATATTGGTTTTGGTGGGGTCAATGGTGTAATTGTAACTTGTTTTAAAATTTGTTTTGCTGGCATTGGCTTTGCCAAATTCAGAACGGTACAAATCACAATTATCGAAGACAACTTCGGTGAGATTGGTGCTCATGAAATCTACCGCAATAATACTGCAATCCACAAAAGTAGTTCCTTTGATTTTTAGGGTATAAAATTTGGAAAAATCCAAAACACACTCCTTGAAATGAACTTCAAAAATGAGTTTGTCGCACATTGCAAAATTGACATCTTCTATTTTGCATCGGTTAAAAAACACGCTTCTCAAGGCTACGTGATTTATTTTGGCTCCGCTAAAAATGCAATCGTTGAAGGTACAATCGATGAAAACTACTCCAATAAAATTGCATTGCGAGAAATCACAAGTATTGAAAGTGCAGCATTCAAATTCCTTTAAATTGACCTCTTTTTCACCATAAGTGAGGTTGTTGTATACGATGTCAAGGAAATAATCCGGCATTTTTGGAATTTAAGGATGCAACGACAAAGAAACAAAATTCGCTAACTCTATAAGCCAGTAATCTGATTATTTTTTTAAACCCTTTCGTAATCGCCTTTCCAATGGAAAATTGCTTTTTTAATTTCCTGTCCTGAAAGGTTTTTAGACAACGATTTTTCAATAAGACCCAAAAGTTCTTCATCAGGAGCAAATCGTAAGGCAAATAATTGGTCGTCTTTTAATTTGCTTTCGATAGCTTCAAATCTTTCGCCAGTAAGAGCAAAATAGCGGTACCGCAGTTCTAAATGAACGATGCGGTTTTGTAACGTCAAAGCATAATGTTGGCGCAGCATAAATGCCAAGCAAAAAAGCACTATAAAAATGGCGCTGATAAAAGCCCAAATCAATTTGTCCTCGGTGGTGAAAGTAAAATATATGCTGAATGCGGCAAATGCGATTATCATTGGATAATATACAAAATGATGAGGAGCATAATACCGAATGTGATTTTTAAAGGATTGTTTCTCCATAATTTTATATTAAAACATTTCTAGTAGGATTGGAATTATAAATGCAGCGACCGATTTCCATACCTTTTTAATAGCTTCCTCTGATTAATGGGTATCAAGCTCGTGTGCCTTTTCGTTGGCCATAGACGGAAAGTTGAAAAACCTCTATGTTCTTGATGCCATTGCGTCAACTTGTCAAATCAGAAAGAATACTATTAAATTAATTGTTTCTGGAGGTCATTGTCTGTTTTTTAACAACTACATAATAAAACGTCACTAAAAATGTGATTGCTAGTATTTATAAATACACAACTATTTGACAGGCAGTATATTGAAGTGTGATTTGAATATAATGCTGAACTTTAAGGATAGATCCTATGTGCGTTTCCAAGATTTTTTTTACATTCATAACTTTTAATTTTAAAATGTTTTTAAACCACGAGTAGGAGTAGAAGTTGGAGCATAAAAGTGTTTAAATATGATTGTAAAAGTACTTCTGCTCTTTTAAATAAGCTTTATATAATTTTGACAGGGAGTTATATTATTCACTTATTTCAATTTGGTCAATTCATAAAAAACCCATTTAAAATGAATTTAAATGGGTTTTTTAAGCTGGGTTGACTTTTAAATTACACAATAAATAAGTTGGCAATAGTAACCGTTTCTTGAGTTGTTAAAGGCTCGTCATAAGATTCTGACCCTGCTGCGGCACCAAATAAGGCGGCTGTGTTAAAACCTGCTTGGACAGTAAGTTGTTCACCATCATAAACCGCTTGAGTTGCGGCCGGCATTTCTGCCCCTCTTTCGTTTAATGTAATCCACCCTTTCAGTCCACGTAATCTTCTTACTTCAGAAGCGTGGCGAGCTTCAACGGAATGAATCTGCAAAGCCGCTGTCAATAAATCTGGCGCTGAAATTAAATTTACAGCCTGTCCTTTATAAGCTCTTACACCAGTGTCTTCAAAAGCTTGCGCTAAAGCTAAAAATTGTTTATAGGCAGCAGTTTTTCCAATTCCGGTGGCATTAAACGGGTCAAAAGCTCCGCCAACTGTAAAGTCAAATGTAGGTTTAGCAACAAAATTTGGACTTCCAGCACCACCTAAACCGTTGATTAAAAAGGTAACATGATCGGTTTCATGATTTGAAATCTGCATAAAAACTTTTTCCTCTCTTCCACCAGTAGGGATAACACCTGATTCTAATCCCATAATGTAAAACTCTTTTTCTAGATATTCTAATGTCAGGGCAAGTTGTAGTGCGCCGATTGGTGTTTTTGGCGTTGGGGTAATGTCTGCTGCATAGGCAGAATTTGCCAATGACGACAATCCAAATGGAATAGACGCCAATGCTAAATTTTTCCCTAATTGACTAAATTGTCCTAAACTTTCTCTTCGTGAGCCTTTAGTTTGCATTAAACTTTCATTAGCAAAAGACTCTATAAATGTTAAAATGTTCATAATTTTTTTATTTAAATGTTAATGTTATGGTAAGTATAAAGCGGTAAATTGAGTAGTAATAAATCCGTCAGCAATGGCTAGAACTTCTGATGGATTTTTTTTCACATCCAGTCCGGTTGTAGTATTTACCACATCATCGCCAGCAAAATCATTGGAATTAGGATTAATTAAACTTCTGATAGCAGAAGCATGTCTTGCCTCAACAGAAACTATTTTCCCTGCCAACAGCAGATAATCAGGATTTGAAATTAATCTTCCCGCACCATTATAAGCGGCAACTCCTGTATCTTCGAGAGCTTTAGCGGTAGCCAATACCTGAGTTCGACTGCTGAAATTTAAATTTCCATAATCGAAAGCCAAAGCAGGAAGTAATTGTTTTTTTGGATTTGGAAGCGCACCAGTCAAAGCCGCTTTGAAAAATTCTCGGTGAATGACTTCATGATGATACAAATCAGTTAACACTTGCTGGTCTTCGGATGTAAAATTTGTGGTAAAACCATTAGCATTTACGACTTTGGTATAAAAATCGGCTTCCAATTGTTCCAAAGCATATGCATAGGTCAACACTCCGAAATCATTACCCCCAAAATCAAATACACCATTTCTTACGCCAGGGAAATGACCATTGCCATAATTTGATTTTACATGATTTTTGAAATTCATAAAATCCTCGTTATTACAGCCCGCTAACACTAAGCCGGTGCCCATTAAGGAGAGTCCGCTAATTTTAAGGAATTTCCTCCTGTTGGTGAAGGAAGGTTCCACTTCTTGAATCTTTAATACATTTTTCATAATTTACACAATTAAAAGGTTAAAATAAAATTAATCAGTGATTGTAGTAGGTGTATAAGATTTGGAAAGAATTTCGAATGCTATTTATAAAATTAGTTAAGAGCTTACTTTGTGACTCTGACAGGATTATATGTATTATTTTCCCTTTATGATATTTTCTTCAGTGGATGGAGTAATTTAGAAGTGATAAAGAATGGGTAATTTGATAGAACAAGTAATTAAATACCAGCTAAAATTTTGTTAGATAAAATTTTTTGAGGTCTGCATCTAATTACATATCATTTTTTGATGTGTAATATTATCAGCTTTGACCATTCTTTTGATTAAATTATTAAAGATTG
>JAAFGY010000179.1 GCA_010365135.1 Flavobacterium sp. | reverse complement strand
TCTGATATAACAAATGCAACCATCCAAAGCGAATTCTTCGTCCTCTAACTTTGAACAAATAGTCGATACTTTAATCCGACTTGGTATATTGTCCTTGTGGTTAAAATTCATTTCCTTTTTCTTATCAGTTCCAGCACACCATTGATAAATGTTAACGGATGAATGGGGTTGCCAGGCACGTATAAATCAACTTGGTATTTTTCGAGAAATCTTCTATTTATGGCAGGACTATCTGCAAAAATTCCTCCGCTAATAGCATCAGTTCCTGCTAAAATAATTATTTTCGGAGTTGGAATGGCATCGTAACATATTTGTAATGGTTCTGCCATACTTTGAGTTATTGGTCCTGTGATTACGATTCCATCAGCATGTCTGGGCGAAGCTACAAATTCAATTCCAAAACGGCTCATATCAAAGTTGACATTCGAGCAAGCGTTCAATTCTAATTCACAACTGTTATCACTGCCAGCAGAAACATGTCTCAATTTCAAAGAACCATTAAAAAAGTTGGCTATTTCTTTTTTTATTAATACTGGATTTAAAATAATATTTTTTGTTTCACCTTCCTTAATAATCAAGTTATTGCGATCGTTGGTGGCTATTTTATAATCTGTAGTAAATTTTATTTTTTCAGGAAAAGCAAAAGCACATTCGCCACAAAACACGCATTTCCCTAGATCGATGCGTACTGGGTTTGCTGCAATTGCATCCGTGGGACAAAGTGCAACAAGTGCCTTTGTGTCAATATTTTCCTTATTAATTTCAGGTCTTCCCCTGAAAATTCCGGATAATTTTGTAGTGGTTACATCAGGAATATATTGTTTACCTTGATGCGTAAGTATCTTTACATTTCCAATCATGATATTTTATTTATAAATCATTTCCACAATAACTCAAGTTAAAACTTTTGTTGCAAATGGGGAAATCAGAGATTTCATTATTTCTGACTGCCACTGCCAACGCCATCCAATTGTGTATGGAAGGATCTTTTATTTTGTAATGTATCAATTCGCCTTCATTATCAGTAACAGCACAATGACAAATTTCGCCTCTCCATCCCTCAATTAACGAAAGGGTAAATGAATTTTTTTGTGGCTCATTTAAGGGTTTACGGTTTATGATTTCTAATGGAATTTTTTTCAATAATTGCCTGATATGTGCAATAGATTGTCTAATTTCTTCATCTCTAATTTGAACTCTAGAATAGACATCACCGTGTTTTTTTATTATAGGTTGGTGATTGAATTGATGGTATAAATCGTGTGGATGCGTAGCTCGAATATCTCTAAAGATACCCGATGTTCTTGCAACCATACCAATTGTTCCGATTGAAATAGCCTGTTCTCGGGAAACTTCTCCTGTTTTCTCCAGCCGGGAAAGTGCGCTAGGTAATTCCTTTAATTCGGTAAACATTTCTGTAAAATCAGTTTCAAAGTCTTTGAATATTTTTTCGAGTTGTTGACCCATTGCTTCTGAAAAATGGAAATGGTTATTCCCCACACGAATGAGACCCTTTGCTATACGATTGCCACACCAAATTTGAAAAAAGTTGATTATTGGAGTTCTAAGTCTTCCAAAAACGGAACTTCCAAGTTGATACGCAATATCAGTACAAATACCACTTAAATCACCCGTATGAACCGCGATACGTTCTAATTCTAAGGCAAGTGTGCGGGAAAATTTTAAATCCTCATCGGCTTCATACGTACATAAACTTTCCCAAAGATTGACAAAAGCAGTAGCGTGGCCTACAACTGTATCTCCAGCAATTGATTCAGCAAGGATGGTTCTTTGTAACAATTTTTTCTTGTTTAAAAAAAGCGTTTCCATACCACGGTGTGCAAAACCATGTTGAATTTCGAGATGAAGAATTTGTTCGCCATTGCAAATAAAACGAAAATGCCCGGGCTCAATTATGCCAGCGTGAATGGGACCAACGCCCACTTCGTGCAATTCTTCACTTTGTATCTGGTAAAAGAGATAATTTTTTATTTCCAAATTTTTGTCAAAACGATCAAAGGCAAAACGCAAAGGTTTTAACCAAGGATGATCGGTATAATTGATTCCAAAATTCTCATGCAGTTCTCTTTCGAAAAATTGAAAGGCTAAATTTTTTGCTGAAAATGATGAATATTTTGTCGCATCTTGTTCTATTTCACAAGAAGATATCAAAATGGTACTATTTGAATCATCAGCAATGCAACAAATTAGCTTTATTTTGTCTTGAATTAAATAGCCATAATAATTTACACAATGATGAGACTCTGAATTTAAAATCGAAGTATTCTGCAGCAGAAAATCATCATACTTTAAAACAGGGATGCTTTCGATGGGAATCGTTTGGTTGTTTCTAATAATGGTATAATCGCTCATATTACTTTGGTAAATTAGAAATGGCATCAGTAATCAGGTTGACAAGTTCGGCAGGAGGATTTAGACCCAAATAAATCACAAGTGCCAAAAGAATAAATTGGCTCAAGGATTCAAACGGACTAATTTTTTCGATATTTGAATTGTCAAAATTGACAGGTTTTATAAACAGCATTTTGAATATATTTTTTCCAAATGACCAGATAATCATCGTCAACAACAACAAGACTATTGCCAGCAAGACTATATTTCCAGACTCGAATAGCGAACGAAATATAAAAAATTCACTCACAAACATTCCTGAAGGAGGCATAGCCGTGACCACGAAAAAAGCCAATAACAAGACCATTGAACCACTCAGATTGTATTTGAAATAATCCCCAATATCATAAATACTTTTACTTTTATAAATGCGGTACACTTGCCCCATTTGGAAAAACAAAGTGGGTTTTGCCAAAGAATGTAAAACTAAATGCAAAATGGCAGCATAACGACCTATTCCACCCGAAGCTAATCCCAGCATTATTAACCCCATATGTTCTACACTCGAATAAGCAAACATTCGCTTGAGATTTTTGACCCGAAGCATATAAACGGTAGCCACAAAAATCGAAAGGAAACCCGTAATAAGAATAATTTTATTTGCCCAAGGAAAAATACTGGTTGGACTGATAATTTCATAAAAACGAAAGATGCCAATGAATCCCACATTCATCAAAACGCTACTTAATAAGGCTCCTGAAGGCGAAGGTGCTTTGTCTTTTGCATCGATGCCGGCTGTGTACATTGGAACTAATGCAGCTTTAGAAGTATAGCCCGTAAAGATGAAAAGAAAGGCTAATTTGAGCCAAAAAACATTCATTATGCTGGCTTTTTCAAACATTTCTTTGTAAAATAAATCAGTGCCACCGGATTGTTGAACTGCAAATGAAAGAAACAAAATACCGATAAATACTAACGTAATACTGATGGAACAGACGAAAAGATATTTCCAAGTCCCTTCTAAAGCGTTCATATTTCGCCTATGATAAATTAATGCCGAGGAACTTAAGGTGGTAAGTTCTACAAAAATCCAAGTGATAGCAATATGATTTGATAGATAAGCAGCACTGAGCGCAGTAAGTAAAAGAACCGTTGCAGCAAAATAAATCCCGCGATGTTTAGGATTTTCGTTTTTTGAATTGCAATAAATATGACTATGATAAAAAGCTGGAACACTAATAATACTCAAAATGATAAGAAAAAGTATTCCCAAAGCATCAGGCGTAAAATAGACAAAATCTACTTTATCGATGTGATTGTATTCATAAATGGTAAATGCCCACTGCAAAATCAAAAACAAAAAACTTAGGAAATAGTTTATTCTTTTATTTTTGTTAAGAAACAAAAGAATAATTATGGCAAAGGCACCTATTAAATAATATCCTACTACTCCGGAATAAAATGGTGTCATATTAGTCTTTTAAATTACTTAATCGTTCGACATCCTGTTCTTTCATTACGTCGCCAATTTTATTTGCAAAAATTCCCAAAAGGAAAACACTAGCAAAAATGTCTAATAATATTCCAATATTCACCAGCATCGGCATTTCATTTCCCAAAGCTATTGATAAAATAAAAACACCATTTTCTATCACCAGAAATCCCATTACGTGAGTAATAATTTTTCTTCGAGAAACGATAATATATAAACCCGTAAATAATGCTGATATGGCGATCACAAAAAATATTTTCCTTACGTGAGAATCCTGAATGCTATTCGAAAGGAGGAAGGAGCCAATAATAATCGCTGTAATAAGCACGATAGATACAAAGTCAGGCAAATAGGGTTCAATATCTCGTGTAATTTTGTTTTTATGAATAATGTAGTTTAGAAAATAAGGAATAACAATAGCCTTAAATACAATAGTTTCTAATAAAACGAAAACAAGATTTATCCAATTAATTTCTATGAGTTCAATAAAGGCAACGCCAAAAAGTATCATCCCCTGAAACACCAGAGCATTGATATAACTGCCCAAACGATTAGCAAGTCCCAAATAAATAAGGCTTATGGCAAAAGTAATAAGGAGAATATTAGTCATTTATTTTTATTTTTTATACAATTTTACCAAGAATTAACAACACGCCTAGAAAGATTAATAATGATATTGACGTGAGCATAAAAATATACTGCGGATTGTGATTCATCCGGAATCTTGCCATAAAAGATTCTATTGTTCCTACCAAAACAGCAAATAGAGTTTGTGAGCCAATAAATAACGGAATCGAATAATACCATTCGTAATTAGGAGTAAGAAAAAAGTTGGCAATTAAAGCGCCATACATCGCAAACTTCAAATGGGTTGCCGAAAGAAGAAGACCCAAATCAAACCCACTGTTATCCAGAATCATTACTTCGTGAACCATTGTTAGTTCGAGATGCGTGTTTGGATCATCAATTGGCATACGACTGTTTTCGATTAAAGCAATAATAACGAATACAAACGCAGCAAGTGTGCCTATTGCATAAGAAACCTGCGAACCAAAATGCAGCGAACTAAATATTTCAAAGAAGGAGGTATGTCCCGTAAGTAGTGCAAAAGAACCCATAAGAATAAAAAATGCAGGCTCTACTAAAAGGGAATAGAGTGCTTCCCGACTGGCTCCCATTCCAGAAAAACTGCTACCCGTATCTAGAGCCGAAATAATGATAAAAAATTTGCCTAATGCTAAGGTGTATGCAAAAAATATAAAATCACCATTGAACGAGAGAAGACCCGGCTCATTTCCAAAAGGAATAAAACAAATTGCCAATAGCACGGATGCAAAATAAATACTTGGTGCAATCTGAAAAATAAAACTACTTGTTGTACTATAAACTGCTCCTTTTTTAAACAAACGCCCTATATCTTTTAAAGGTTGAAAAATACCTGGCCCTTTTCTTCCTGAAAAAACACTTTTTGTCCTGATCACTATTCCGGAAAAAAATAAACTGGCGAAAACAATTAGTAGTAAACTCAATAGATTCATTTTCAAATTTGTTTTATCAAAGCGATCACATATTCAATAGCACTTAAAAGTAGGGGAAAGGTAAGGATTATAAAAATAAAAAGAACCCCATAGAGTATATAAAATTGGGGATTTCCATTTTGCAAAAATTTAAATCGGCCAATAAAACCTTTAAGATAAAGCAAGGGAATATCAATAAAAACCAATTCTAACTTGTCATAAGGATTTGTTTCAGAATGAATAGTTTTTGGAAACACCCCCTTTATCACGTCTTCTTTTTTATTCATCATCAAAATGGGATAAATCAATTTTCTAAAAGAACGCACAAAGGAATTGGCCGTATATTGAAGTTTTGCCGTAGGTGCAACATAACCACAATTCCAAGTGAGTTGCATCACGATTTCGACCGATTTTGTAGTTCTTTTTTTTATAAATAAAACAGTTAGACTTAGTAGAATAAATAATACCGCAGCCATACTTACAGATTGAAGCGTATCCAAAAATTCAGTAGGTGGCGTTGGAACAATAGTTTCCATCATAAACAAATTTACAGGTTGAGCAACTACTGCAATAATAAATTGAGGAAAAACTCCAATGAAAATTATCAATGTGGCGATCATATATTTAGGCAAAAGTTTACCAAATTCAGGTTCTCGAACTGTCGCAGGAAGAGGATGTCGTTCGTTTCCCAGAAATATAATTCCGAAAGCTTTAGTAAAACAAAGCATCGCCATTCCGCCAATGATAACCAATCCAATAATAGCCGAAATAAAGAAAGCTGTTGCCGAAAATTCTCCACCCGAAATTCCTTTGAATAAACCAGAATAGATTAAAAATTCAGAAATAAATCCGTTAAACGGTGGAAGACCAGAAATGGCCAAAGCAGCTATCAAAAATAAAGTGGCAGTTTGAGGCATTTTTTTAATTAAACCGCCAAGTCGCTCAATATCTACTGTATGCGTGGCTTGATAAATGGTTCCAGAAACATAAAACAGAAGCGATTTAAAAAGCGAATGGTTTAATGTGTGAAGCATAGCTCCAGCAAAACCAGCAAAAGTTAGAAAGGAATTGTGTGAACTCAAACCAATGCAGCCCACACCAATACCCACACCAATAATTCCAATGTTTTCGATACTATGATAAGCCAATAATTTTTTGATATTGTGCTGAATGATGGCAAGAATTACTCCATAAACTCCCGTAATAATGGAAATGCTCAGAATAAAATAGCCCATTACCAGAAAGTCGCCTTTAATCAGCAATAAAATTCTCAGAATACCGTATATGCCAAGCTTGATAAGAACTCCCGACATCATTCCCGAAACGTGGGCTGGTGCAGCTGGATGCGCATAAGGAAGCCAAGTGTGGAACGGAACAAATCCAGATTTGATGGCAAAAGCAACAAAAAAAAATAGAAACAAAACAAAACTTACCGCAGGATTTACCGATGAACTGTATTTTGTTATTGCGTTAAAATCAAAGGAACCTGTAAAAGAATTTACCCATATAAATCCTAGGGTCATAAACACAATACTGATGTGGGATTGGACGAGGTAATTGATTCCGGCTTTGAGGGTTTGTATTTTATGATGTTCGAAAATGATCAATAAAAAGGACGATAGTGCCATAATTTCCCAAACGCATAAAAACGCGAATGAATTTTGAAGACAATAAATTCCAATCATCGCAAAATGATTGACAATAAAACTTATGTAGTGAATGGAAAGGCTAACGGACTGATTTTTATAATGACTCATATACCTTTTGCCATATAAAATGCTGGTGAGCACAGTAAAATTCATTAACAAAATAAACCAGCCCGAAAGTGCATCAATTCGTACTGCAATGTTTCCAAACACCAAGCCGCCATAGAAAAAATGTTCAACCAATTCTCCTTTTAACGCTGGAATTGCTAGACTAGAACTCAACACCAAGTTTATCATCACCGCAACAAGAGACGCATTTCCTTTCCATTCTTCTTTTACCAAGGCAATTAGAATTAAGGATAAGAAAGTGACAATTATAATGATGTAAATTAACCCGTTGGGTGCAATTATTTTAAGAAAAAAATAATGGATAAATATTGGTCAAGATACTGAAATTCAGTATCTTGAAGTCGCAAAAC
>JAAFGY010000011.1 GCA_010365135.1 Flavobacterium sp. | reverse complement strand
AAAAATAGTGTAAAGAAAGCGGTTTCATTTATTTCCAATTTTGAAACTACCGCAGCCGAAATCGCCATCGAAAAAAAATACCGTTATGTGGTTTGCGGCCACATTCATATGCCTCAAAAAAAAATAGTTAAAACCAAACACGGAAAAGTGATGTATTTGAACAGTGGTGACTGGGTTGAAAACCTTACCGCATTGGAATACAAGAACGGAAAATGGAAGATTTTTTATTATAAAAATTCCGATTTTTCAATTGATGAGAATAAGGAGGATAAAATTGTCAATGACATTGTAGCCAAAATTTTATCGAATTAAGAAACTCATTTTTGAAGCATATTACTTTCTAAAACTAAATCAATGAAAATATTTTACGCCATACAAGCCACAGGAAATGGACACATCAGCAGAGCAACTCAATTGTATCCTTATTTGCAAAAATTTGGAAACGTAGATTTCTTTTTGAGTGGCAACAATGCAAGTTTAGCTATTGACTTGCCAATAAAATTCAGAAGTAAAGGTTGCAGCTTACATTACAGCAAATGTGGCGGTTTGAATTATTGGGATATTGCCAAAAACATTCGTCCGTTTCAAATCTACAAAGATGCGAAATCATTGCCTTTGAAAGACTATGATGTTGTTATCAACGACTTTGATTCCATTACTTCATTAGCTTGCAAAATGCAGAAAGTGAATTCGGTACAATTTGGTCATCAAGCAAGTTTTGTTTCAGAACATACGCCAAGACCTGAAAAAAGAAGCCTTATGGGCGAAATGATTCTCAAACATTATGCGCCTTCGCCTAAACATATTGGCTTGCATTTCGAAAATTATGATTCCTTTATTCATCCGCCGATTATCAAGGATGAAATTGTGCAAGCCGAAACCAAAGATTTAAAACACATCACGGTTTATTTGCCTTCGTTCCAAAAAGATTGTTTGGAAATAGCCTTTCACAAACTCTCGGATGTGGAATTTCATTGGTTTTTGAATGATGTTCCAACCAAACATAAAGTGAAAAACATTACCTATTTCCCAGTCAATCAAAAGTTGTTTAACGAGAGTTTAATCAATTGTCACGGCATTATTACCGGCGGTGGATTTGAAACTCCTGCCGAAGCCTTATACCTTCGAAAAAAAATATTGAGCATCCCAATTCGAGATCATTATGAACAAGAATGCAATGCGGCAGCTTTAAAAAAAATGGGAGTTCCCGTGGTGTATGAAGTGGGCGATACCTTTGATATAATCATAGAAAACTGGTTGAACTCAGTTGTAATTTACCCAAAAATGAAAGCTAATAATATTAATGAAACCTTGCAGTTTTTGTTTGACACGTACAATGAAACCAACTATAAATGAATAACCCATCTCAAAAAAATGAGATGGGCTATTTAATTTAATTCAAGTTTTCGCCCGCAATCGTCATTTCGTCAACGATGTGTTTTGCACCTGCATATTTATCGATTATCCAAAGTACGTATCGAATATCTACGTTAATCGTTCGTTGCAGTTTTTTGTCAAAAATAACATCACCAGCTATTCCTTCGATGTTACCATCAAAAGCAATTCCGATCAATTCTCCTTTTCCATTGAGAACCGGCGAACCTGAATTTCCTCCAGTAATATCATTGTCGGTCAAGAAATTAATGGGCATATATCCTGCTTTATCAGCATATTTCCCGAAATCTTTAGCCTTATTCAATTCTAATAATCGTGCTGGTAAATCGAATTCATTGTCACCTGCTTTATACTTTTTGACCAATCCAGTCATTGTAGTATAATTGTTAATTTTCGCGTCGTTCCGTTTGTCTTTTGGCAAAGAAAGTACTTTTCCATAAGACAATCTTAACGTTGAATTGGCATCTGGATATTGGATCGAATTTATTTTAGATTCACGCAAACCTTCCACTAAATTGCGATACGCTTTCTCAAAATTATCATCCAATTGCTTTTGTTCGTCCGATTTAACTCTAAGTTTAGTAGCCAATTCATTTGAAATTAAATATAGCGGATCATTTACAATTGTTTCTGGTTTTGGGTTTTTCATAAAAGCTAACACACTCTCTTTGGACGCAAAAATACTTTTGGCAACAGCCTCATTGACCACAGCCGTGAAATCGCCTTTGTTGTCCTCTTTCAATTTTAAAATTGTTGGCGAAAGCCCAAATTCAGCACCTTTAGAAGTGTATAAATTCAGTTGAGCGATAAAAATATCTTTCTCTAAAGGAGCATAAAATTTTCCGTAAATGGTTTCAATTAATCCGTTCAGTCGTGGAAGTAGTTCGGCTTTTTTTGCTTCATTTTCTTTGAAATAAGCCATAAGAACATTTCCTAAATTAGAGGGAGATGGGCCATAAGAAGTGGTTCTCATTAACTGCGAAAGGTAATTGTCGTGGCTTGATTTCAAATTTGTTTTGGCATAATACTCATTAATTACCCTCATAACATTACCATATTTAACCTTGTTCTCCGATTTATTTGCCCAAGTATTGAATTTAGTCTCCTCTTTGGTTTTAGTTTCTACCGTTCCAGCTTTGGTCAAAGCATCAATCATTCCTTGACGATTTTTCCAATAATTTGCTGTCGAAGCATATTTTGAAGCATATTGTAAACGAATCGTTGCATCCTTATCCATATACACTTTCATTTGATCCATTCCGGTTTTGGCGCCTTCGACCCAAGCTGGATAGGCAAACTTGATGTTTTGTTCTATTCCATTAGCTGGCATCCAACGATTGGTTCTGCCTGGATAACCCAAAATCATAGCAAAATCATTTTCCTCAACTCCATTCAAACTTATGGGCAAGTAGTGTTTTGGATTTAAAGGCACATTGTCTGTAGAATATTCCGAAGGATTTCCGTCTTTGTCAGCATAAACTCTAAACATCGAAAAATCTCCTGTATGTCTCGGCCATTCCCAATTGTCGGTATCTCCGCCAAATTTTCCAATACTTTCTGGAGGCGTTCCTACTAGTCGAACGTCTTTATAATCTTGGTAAACAAAGTAATAATATTCGTTTCCTTGAAAGAAAGGACGAACAGAAACGGTATATTTTCCACCTTCATTATTTTCTTTTTCGATCAGCGCCATTTCTTGTTGAATGACTTTGTTTCGATCCGTTTCGCTCATTTTATCATTCACTTTTGATAAAATTCGTTTAGAAACATCATCCATTCGGACGAAGAAACGAACGTACAACGACTTTGGTTTCATTTCGGCAGCTTTGTCTTTTGCCCAAAAACCATTTTTTAAATAGTTTTGTTCGGCGGTAGAAAGTTCTGCGATGGCGCTATATCCGCAATGGTGATTGGTCAAAACCAAACCTTCCTTCGATACGATTTCGGCAGTACATCCGCCATTAAATTGTACCACTGCATCTTTTAAACTACTGTGGTTGACGCTGTAAATTTCTTCGGAGGTCAATTGCAAGCCCTCTTTTACCATATCACGGTGATTCAAACGTTCGATAAACATTAAAAACCACATTCCTTCATCTGCTTTTACACTAATTGGCATTAGCATCATTCCAGCGATTAAGGCAAAAATAAATTTTTTCATTTTTAAAAAAATATAAAGATTAATTGTATGCTAGTTAAACGTATAAAAAAGATGATTTTTATACAAAAGCAGAGTATTTACTAAAAATAGCTTCGCAAAAGTAGTGTTATTTATGGATTTGATAAAATATTTGTAACGGTTATTCTTTTAAAAATTGACAAAAACTAGTGTTTTTAACATAAAAAAAGGCGCTCTATCTCTAGAACACCTATTTATATAAAATATCGATTTTTTAGTCATTCAACATTTTCCAAAGCTTGTCTTTCAACTCTGATAAACCTTGTTGGGCAACAGAAGAAATTAGCATATACGGAATGTCTTTGAACTCTTTGTCTAATTGTATTTTTAATTCCGCTTTGAGTTCATCGTCCAGCATATCACATTTTGATATCACCAAAAGACGTTCTTTGTCGAGCATTTCGGGATTATATTTAGTCAATTCGTTAACCAAAATATCATATTCAGCCTTAATGTCTGGCGTGTCTACAGGAACCAAAAACAACAAAGTTGAATTTCTTTCGATATGACGCAAGAAATAATGACCAAGCCCTTTTCCTTCGGCTGCACCTTCTATAATTCCTGGAATATCGGCAATTACAAACGATTGAAAATCTCTGTACGCTACGATTCCAAGATTGGGTTTTAAGGTTGTAAACGGATAATCGGCAATTTTGGGTTTAGCCGAAGTCAAAACCGATAATAAAGTCGATTTTCCAGCATTTGGAAAACCTACTAAACCTACATCTGCCAAAACTTTTAGTTCCAGAACCACGTCCATTTCCAAACCTGGCAAACCCGGTTGCGAATATCTTGGCGTTTGATTGGTCGAGCTTCTAAAGTGCCAGTTTCCCAATCCTCCTTTTCCACCACGACAAAGAATTTGCTTTTCACCATCTTCAGTAATTTCGAAGAGGGTTTCGCCTGTTTCTTTATCTTTTACTACGGTTCCTAATGGCACTTCGATAAATTTATCTTCACCATCAGCACCAGTACTTCTGTCGCCACTACCGTCTCCACCATATCCAGCTTTGATATGACGCGCGAATTTCAAGTGAAATAATGTCCAAAGACCTTTGTTTCCCACTAAATATACGTGTCCACCACGACCACCATCACCACCGTCGGGCCCACCCTTTTCAATAAATTTTTCTCTATGCAAATGCGTAGATCCTTTCCCTCCTTTTCCAGAAGAAACATATATTTTTACGTAATCTACAAAGTTTCCTTCAGTCATTATTTTTTGTTTAAAAGTTTAAAGTTTCAGGTTTAAAGTTATAGAACCTCTACTAACTTTAAACCTGAAACTTTAAACCAATTTTTAACCTTTTAAGGTTTTCACCATCACTTTATCTATCTTCACGCCATCCATATCAATGACTTCCAACTCAAATTTTTGCCAAATCAACTTCTCTCCCTGTTTTGGAATATGAGAAAGTTCAGTCATTATTAATCCACTCACGGTGGTTACTTCATAGTCATTTATTAATTCGTCCAATTCGAAATAAGTTAAGAAATCGTGCAAGGAATAATGTCCGTCAACCAGCCAAGTGCCATCTTCTCTTTCGACCAATTGAAAATCTTCTTTGTAAAAATCAGAAGCATCTCCAACCAAGGCTTCCAGAATGTCATTCAAGGTAATTATTCCCTGAAAAACACCGTATTCATCAGAAACGAAAGCATAATGAATGCCTGATTTTTTGAATTGTTCCAATGCTTTGTATGCTGTAGTTTGCTCCATCATAAATGGTGCGTCGGTCATAATATCGGGCAAATTGAAATTGTCTTTATCAATATTGGCAAAAATGCTTTTCAAATTTACTACCCCAATAATATCATCATGATTTTCTCCATAAATGGGATAAATCGAATGCAATTCTTTGAGCATAAATTCTTTAACTTGTTCTTTATTGGAATACAACGGCAATAAAACTACCGCTTTCCTGTGGGTCATCAAGGAATTTATTTTTCGGTCGCCAATATGAAAAACGCGCTCCACAATATCTTGCTCTATTTCCTGCACTTCGCCACCTTCGGTTCCTTCTTTGATAATGGCTTTGATTTCTTCTTCGGTTACTTTTCCGTCGGCTGTTGGTTTTATTTGCAAAATCTTCAATAAAAATTCTGTCGAATGTGTTAACAGCCAAATAAATGGAGCAGTAATAATCGAAACTATCTTCATTGGCCACGCCACCGCTTTGGCAATAGCTTCGGGATGGTTCAACCCAATTCTTTTGGGCAATAATTCGCCTAAAACCAAAGAAAAGAACGTAAGAATTACAACAACAATTCCTACCGCAATTGAAGAGGCATAAGGCTTGAGCATCTCAAAACCTGCTACAAATTCTTGAACATCATGCGTGATTTTATCGCCAGAATAAATACCGGTAAGAATTCCAATAAGTGTTATTCCTATTTGAACTGTTGATAAAAATTTATTGGGTGAATTGGCTAAATCCAATGCGATCTGGGCATTTTTATTCCCTTTTTTGGAAGCCGTTTCCAATCTGTTTTTTCGTGCCGAAATCAGTGCGATTTCCGACATCGAGAAAACCCCGTTGAGGATGATTAAAAAAAATATTATTAGAATTTCCATTGGTTTGTTTATTGTTTGTTGTTTATTGCTTGTTGTTGAATTGGGAACTACCAACTATAAACCCTAAACCATAAACTTTCTATAAATTATCAATAATATCGCTTAAACGCTTCGTGATTTCGGCAATTGTACCGATTCCATTTACGGGGCGAAATTTATTTTGCGCTTTGTAATACTCCATCAAAGGAGCGGTTTTTTCGTTGTATTCTTGGTATCTGTGTCGGATTTTTTCTTCGTCCTGATCGTCCGATCTTCCCGAAGTTTTTCCTCTTTCAAGTACACGATTAATTAAAATTTCATCATCAGCTTCTAACGCAATTGTAGCGGCTACTTTCCATTTTTTGGTAGCTAAAAACTTGTCCAATTCCTTGGCTTGAGCCAAAGTTCTCGGAAATCCATCATACAAAAAACCATTGGCACCAACGGTATCATCTACTGCCTCTTCAAGCATTTTGATAGTTACTGCATCGGGAACTAAATCGCCTTTGTCCATATAACTTTTGGCCAATTTGCCTAAATCGGTTTCATTTTTGATATTAAATCTAAAAATATCACCGGTTGAAAGATGTACCAAATTGTATCTTTCTTTCAAAAATTCTGCCTGAGTTCCTTTTCCTGCACCTGGTTTCCCAAATAAAACAATATTAATCATTACGTTTTTTTTAATTTTAAGAATTTAAAAAGTTAAGTCGTTAAGTCTTAAAAATTTAAATTTATTTTTTTTAAATTGGTTTTTTTTTATCTAATTATTTAATCTTTCAGTTGATAAACCTCTGGCAAATTTCTGCCTAATCCGTCGTAATCTAAGCCATAACCCACAATAAATTTATTTGGAATTCTAATTCCAACATAGTCAATTTTGATGTCATTGATTAAAGCTTCAGGCTTAAAAAAAAGTGTAGCCACTTTGAAATGCTTCACATTTTGTTGCTTGAATAATTCTTTCAAAGCGACCAAAGTATTTCCTGTGTCAACAATATCTTCAAGTATAATAACCGTTCGTCCGGTTAAATCTTGATCCAATCCTATCAATTGTTTTACATCGTTCGTTGAAGTAGTGCCTTCATAAGAGGCCATTTTCAAAAAACATACTTCGCAGGGTGATTTATAATATTTCATAAAATCAGAAACCACCATAAATGCTCCATTTAAAACACCAACAAAAACAGGAGTTTCTTCGGCAAAATCATCTTCTACGAGCGCCGCAATTTTAGCAATGGCAAAATCAATTTCCTGTGCAGAAATGAACGGAACAAATTGTTTATCGTGTAGTTGTATCACTTTTTTTGTTTTTTAAAATAATTTGCAAAGATAGGCAATTCGCAATTGACAATTGATAATAGATTCGTACTTTTCAATCAAAATTTAAGATGATGTCCACTGAACTCGAAAAAAATATAAATTTTGTAACAGGCTATAGGGCAAACAGACATAAATATGCAAAGGAAGTTCTAGACAATCCCGAGCTTTTTCAGGAATTAATTCAACTTTGTTTTCGATCTACCTACAAAAATTCAGCAAAAGCATGTTGGATTCTGGAATTAGTAAGTTATGAAAAACTAGAATGGTTTAAGGAATATTTGGACTTTTTTTGTTCCAATATTAAGAATATAACTGACAAAAGTTCTATTCGCGCCTTATCCAAAATTTGTATGTTGCTGACTATTTCGCATTTCAAGAAAAAAGAGATTCTGCTTTCCGAAAATCAACTCAAACAAATCACTGAAACCTGTTTTGACTGGCTGATGACTGATGCTAAAGTTGCCTCAAAATGCTATTCCATTCGCACGTTACATCTATTGGGCAAGCATTTCGACTGGATTCATCCTGAATTGAAAATTATTTTAGAAAAGGATTACGTCAATCATTCGGCTGCCTATAAAGCCGTGGGAAGGGAAATCTTGAAGAAAATAAAATAGCATTTTCCTATTCAATCATTATAAAGTATCTTTGCTCTCAACAAACAACAACACAATGACACGAGCGAAGCGACTGCATTTGACCGTTAATAAACAATAACTAAAACAAATGAATTATTTTTCTTCCGATTTTAAATTGGGAATTCTCGGTGGTGGACAACTTGGCAAAATGCTATTATTTGACACCCGAAAATTCGATATTCAAACTTATGTTTTGGATCCAAGTGACGAAGCTCCTTGCAAAATTGCCTGCAATAAATTCTTTCAGGGCGATTTAATGGATTTTGAAACCGTGTATAATTTTGGAAAACAAGTCGATGTTTTGACTTTCGAAATTGAATTGGTTAATGTTGAAGCTTTGGAAAAATTGGAAAATGAAGGCAAAAAAGTCTATCCTTCGCCAAAAACTTTGAAATTAATCCAAAACAAAGGAATCCAGAAAAGCTTTTATATCGACAACAACATTCCAACTGCACCATCAAAAACCTTCAAAAATCTAAAAAACTTAGTGGTCGAAATTGTCGAATCCAAACTGGAATTGCCTTTTGTATGGAAATGCACCGAATTTGGTTATGACGGAAATGGTGTAAAAATCATTAGAACGATGCAAGATCTAGATGATTTACCCAACGTGGAATGCATTGCAGAAGAAATGATTTCTTTCAAAAATGAATTGGCCGTTATCGTTTGCCGCAATCCTTCAGGAGAAATAAGAACTTATCCAGTTGTAGAAATGGAATTCCATCCCGAAGCCAACCAAGTGGAATATGTGATTTGCCCGGCTCGAATTGATGAAAAAGTCGCAGAAAAAGCTAGGGCAATTGCGCTCGATGTTTCCGAAAAATTCAATCACGTGGGGCTTTTGGCAGTCGAAATGTTCCAAACTGAAAATGATGAAATTTTGGTAAACGAAGTCGCTCCGCGTCCACATAATTCTGGTCATTATTCCATAGAAGCCAGTTATACTTCGCAATTTGAAAACCATTTGCGAGCCATTTTGGATTTACCTTTAGGAAATACCGATAGCAAAGTCGCCGGAATTATGGTCAACCTAACCGGAACTGAAGGTTTTTCTGGAGCTGTAATTTACGAAAATATTGAAAAAATATTAGGTTGGAATGGTGTTACACCTCACATTTACGGAAAAAAACAAACGCGCCCTTTTCGGAAAATGGGACACGTGACGATAGTGAATGAGGACATTGCTATTGCACGAAAAATTGCGGAAGATGTAAAGAATACGATTAGAGTGATTTCAAAATAATTAAATGATTGAATGATTGAAAAATTGGTAAAACCAAAAACTTCTCCAAAATCTTTAAATCATTTAATTTTCAAATCTTTAAATAAAAAAAATGAGCAAAGTAGCCGTAATAATGGGAAGCATATCCGATATGCCCGTAATGCAAGAAGCCATCGACATCCTAAAAGGATTTGATATAGAAACAGAAGTCGATATTGTTTCAGCCCACAGAACGCCGGAAAAATTATTTGATTTCAGCAAAAATGCACACACTCGTGGTATTTCGGTAATTATTGCTGGTGCTGGCGGCGCGGCACACTTGCCGGGAATGGTAGCTTCGATGTCGCCTCTTCCTGTAATTGGAGTTCCCGTTAAATCGAGCAATTCCATTGATGGCTGGGATTCGGTTTTGTCTATTTTACAAATGCCGGGCGGAGTTCCTGTAGCTACAGTGGCTTTAAACGGTTCTAAAAATGCTGGAATTCTTGCGGCACAAATCATTGGAACTTCTGATAAATGCGTTTTAGACAAAATCATAGCCTACAAAGAAGGATTGAAAATCGCGGTTAATAAAGCGGCTGAAAACTTCAAAAAATAACACTTACAAAAAAGGCTTCCTTTTATAGAAGCCTTTTGTTTTAAACTTTTTGTGAAAGTTTTTATTCTTCAATAACAATTTCTTCCAGTGTATTTTCAAATTCGTAGCTTATAAAATCTTCTTTATTTATCCAATTTTCTGAGGTAATTAAAGTATAATTTATATTATCATCCGTGTTCAATTCCCAAAGTATACCTTCTGCTTCTGGAAAAGCAATATTTAATGTCATTTGTTCCTCAAATAATCGTTTGATTAAATTTCTATCTGACAATCCTTTATTCAATAATTTAAGTACATTTTCCTTTGATAATAATTTTGTTGCATCACTTTCTACAGCCGTCATTGAAAAATTGATTACAGATGCTTTAGCGTTAGGAAAAGAACCGTTGTAGGCTTTATAAAGCAATTGATTGACATTGTATAACCTTCCCTGCAAATGAATTTCAGGATACTCTTCGCAAACTTTATCAATTAACATATTGTTTGAAATTTGTTGTATTTGTCCTTCATTTAATTCCTCTGACAATTTATAGGTTAGCACTATTGCTGCTGCTTCATTAGGTTCATAATCCGAGATTGCCATTTCTAATAACTCTGGCAAATTCTCTTTCGCTGCCGTTGCGCCATCCGGATAATTGAACTTTTCCAATAATTGGACAAGGTCATTATCCGACCAATAATTCTCCACCTCATCTACTGTATCTACACGCTTAATTTCTATTTTATATTCCATATTTTAATTTACTTTTTAAACAATTTACGATCTGAAAATAAAAATTTTTTACAAGATACTTTATAATTCGTAGCAACCGTTTTGGATTTTGTTAAGTTTAACACTAATGCTGGTAATTCCAAGTGTCAATTACTTTCATTAATCTTTATCTTTGCAGCTCGTAAATTGTTTAAATAATCTTAAAAATAATAAATTATCAATGACAATCCTTTCACAAAATTTCAATACCAAATACGATACAGCTCCATTTTGTCAAATAAAAATGGAGGATTACAAACCCGCTTTTATCGAAAATATCGCTGCCGCAAAAGCCGAAATTGATGCCATCATCAACAATCCTGCTGCGCCAACTTTCGAAAATACCATTGAAATTTTGGACTTTTCTGGAAATGCTTTGGATCGATTATCGTCAATTTTCTTTAATTTAAATTCGGCGGAAACCTGCGAAGAAATGCAAAAAATCGCCCAAGAAGTTACGCCTTTATTAACCGAATTCAGTAATGACATTACGCTAAACGAAGATTTATTCAAAAGAATAAAATCCGTTTACGAGCAAAAGGAAATCCTAAATTTATCGCCAGAACAAGCCACTTTATTGTACAAAAAATTCAAAAGTTTCTCCAGAAATGGAGCGCTACTTTCCGAAGATAAAAAATTAAAACTGCGTGAAATTGATACAGAATTAGCCAAGCTAAAACTGACTTACGGCGAAAATGTTTTGGCAGAAACCAACAACTATCAATTGCACATTACCAACGAAAGTGATTTAAAAGGACTTCCTGAAGGAACCATTGAAGCCGCAAAATCATTGGCAAAAGACAAAGATCTGGAAGGTTGGATTTTCACGCTTGATCATCCAAGTTATATTCCGTTTGTGACGTATGCCGACAATCGCGAATTGAGAAAGGAAATGGCTATCGCTGCTGGTAAAAAAGCATTTCAAAACAACGAATTCGACAATCAGGAAATCACTTTAAAAATTGCCAAACTGCGTTTTGAAAGAGCCAATTTATTAGGTTATGAAACCCATTCTCATTTTGTTTTAGAAGAACGAATGGCTCAAAATCCAGATAAAGTAAAATCGTTTTTGAATGATTTATTGGCCAAAGCCAAGCCTGCAGCATTCCGAGAATTTGCCCAATTAACCGCTTTCGCCGCAACATTGGATGGAATTGATCAATTAGAAAAATGGGATGGAGCTTATTATTCCGAAAAATTAAAGCAAAAATTATTCAATTTGGATGACGAAAAACTGAAACCTTATTTTCAATTAGAAAATGTTTTAAATGGCGCTTTTATTATTGCCCAAAAATTATATGGATTGACTTTCACCGAAGTTTTTGATATTGACAAATACCACGAAGAAGTTACCACTTACGAAGTCAAAGATGAATTTGGCGAACTGGTTTCTATTTTCTATGCCGATTTCTTTCCACGGAAAGGCAAACGAAATGGCGCTTGGATGACTTCTTTCAAATCACAATCTATTAAAGACGGCGTAAACGAAAGACCGCATATTTCTAACGTTTGCAACTTTACAAAACCAACCGAAACCAAACCATCATTATTGACTTTTAACGAAGTAACAACCTTATTTCACGAATTTGGTCACGGATTACATGGAATGTTGGCGAACACAGTTTACCCAAGTTTATCTGGAACATCGGTTTATTGGGATTTTGTAGAATTGCCAAGTCAGGTAATGGAGAATTGGTGTTACGAGCCCGAAGCTTTGGCTTTGTTCGCGAAACATTATGAAACGGGCGAAATTATTCCTCAAGAATATGTAGAAAAAATCAAAGAGAGCGCGAGTTTTCAAGAAGGAATGGCCACTTTGCGTCAAATTAGTTTCGGATTATTGGATGTGGCTTTCCACAGCAACAATCCAACGGAAATTAGTAATGTAAAAGCTTTTGAAAAAGCAGCTTTTGAAGGCACGACTTTATATCCTGATGTTGCTGAAAATTGTATGAGTGTTTCATTTTCACATATTTTTGCTGGTGGCTATTCTTCTGGATATTACAGTTACAAATGGGCAGAAGTTCTCGATGCCGATGCTTTTGCGTATTTCCAAGAAAAAGGAATTTTCAACAAAGAAGTGGCAACAAAATTCAAAGACAATATCCTTTCTAAAGGAGGAACTGAATTGCCAATGGAATTATACAAACGTTTTAGAGGACAAGAACCAAAAGCGGATGCGCTGTTGAAAAGAGCGGGACTTTTGTAGAAAGATTTCAGATTGTTGATTAACGATTTTTGATTGCAGATTTAAAGCCGAGGTAGAGATGCTTCGGTTTTTTATTGAAATAAAATCAACATCATCCACCACAAAATCGGCACACTTTCGACCCAAAACGAAGTATAATATTTCGAACGTTTTTCTTTTACAAAAGCTAAAAACAAAGCAACAATAACTGCAATGGCAATAACCAACAGTAAGTATTCAATGTTATAATTGAAATTACTATTAAAAAGTTCCAATACACAAAAAAATAGCAACAAATTGTATCCCAATATTTTAGTTCGCCCCACTCCTATTTGTTGAGGAACAGTTTTTAAATGTGGGTCATCTTTTGCCAAATCAATAATTTCAAAAATCAGAATCAACACAAAAATTAGTATAAATCGTTGGACGCATTTAATGTAAAAATCCAAAGTTAGCGAAATTCCAGCATTCAAAATAGGCAGCACAACTGTTACCCCAACCCAACACAGCGAAACGATATAGATTTTTACACCAGCCCAATTTCGAGCGTTTTTTCTATTTGGAAAAAAAGGAAGCGTATATAATAACGTCAGAATAAAAAACGCAACGGAAACGATTTGGGTAATCCTATGCAATTGAAAAAAGCAAAAACCAACTGCCAGCAAAGACAAAAAACTCAAAATTATAATTGATTTTAGTTTTTGTCCACTTTGATTTTTCTTAACTCTAGCCAAAGTTTCATATTTTACGAAATTATAGCCTACCACAGTTCCAAAAAAAGCAAAATAACCAATCCAATTATCATCAATAATATGGAACATACTTTGAGTCATTCTTACCAAAGCAAAACAAGACAAGCCCACGTGAATGCTGGCATCCAAATAAAAATCAACTATCTTCAAAAAAAACTTCATCCCACAAAAATAATCAATGCTGTTAACAAGTATCTATTTTAGTTGAAAGAATACTAAAAATCAATCCCTTTAGCTCCTTTTTTTCTGATATTTCTCCGTAAATTTGCGGCTCAAAAAACAACACTATTATCACTACATGAAAACAGACGCTTTTGCTTTAAGACATATTGGGCCAAGAGAAAATGACATTCAACATATGTTGAAAACTATTGGAGTAGCATCTATTGAACAACTCATTTACGAAACGCTTCCCGATGATATTCGCCTAAAAAAACCATTAAATCTCGACCCTGCAATGACTGAATATGAGTATTCCAATCATATTCAACAATTGGGCAACAAAAATAAAATGTTTCAGTCCTACATTGGTTTGGGATACAATCAAGCGATTGTTCCTGCTGTAATTCAAAGAAATATTTTTGAAAACCCAGGTTGGTACACCGCTTACACACCGTATCAAGCCGAAATTGCACAAGGTCGATTAGAAGCTATTTTGAATTTCCAAACGATGGTTATCGAACTCACTGGAATGGAAATTGCAAATGCTTCCCTCCTAGACGAAGGAACTGCCGCAGCCGAAGCTATGGCGTTATTGTTTGACGTCCGTTCTCGTGATCAAAAGAAAAATAATATCAATAAATTCTTTGTTTCCGAGGAAATTTTACCACAAACTTTATCTGTTTTAGAAACTCGTTCGGCACCAATTGGCGTTGAATTAGTTGTTGGAAACCACGAAAATTTTGATTTCTCCACGGAATTTTTTGGAGCAATTCTACAATATCCTGGCAAATTCGGACAAATTTACGATTATGCCGATTTTATTGCCAAAGCTGCACCCAACGAAATAAAAGTTGCCGTTGCTGCCGATATTTTAAGTTTGGCAAAATTAACACCTCCAGGAGAGATGGGCGCTGCAGTTGTTCTCGGAACTACGCAACGGTTTGGAATTCCACTAGGTTATGGTGGCCCTCACGCTGCTTATTTCGCTACAAAGGACGAATTCAAAAGAAGTATGCCAGGAAGAATTATTGGTGTAACCGTAGATACTGATGGAAATCGTGCACTTCGAATGGCTTTGCAAACTCGCGAGCAACACATAAAGCGTGACAAAGCGACTTCCAATATTTGTACCGCACAAGTTTTATTGTCGGTTATGGCTGGAATGTTTGCGGTTTATCACGGCCCAAAAGGCTTGCGCTATATTGCCAATAAAATCCATTCTTTGGCTGCAACTTTGTCAAACGAATTGGAAAAATTAGGTTTAAAACAAACCAATACTGCTTTTTTTGACACCATTGTTGTAAAAGCCGATGCCAAAAAAGTAAAAACAATAGCAGAACAAAATGGAATAAACTTCTATTATATTGACGAAAATACGGTTTCTATTTCTTTAAATGAAACCACCAGTATTAATGATGTAAATAAAATCGTTGGCATTTTTGCTCCGGCAAATAATACTCAGGCTTCAGAAATTGAAGTGTTGACAGAAACGAATCATTTTCCCTCTCATTTAGAAAGAACTTCACCATTCTTGCAACACGAAGTTTTCAATAAACATCATTCAGAAACGGATTTGATGCGTTACATCAAAAAATTAGAGCGTAAAGATTTATCCCTAAATCATTCGATGATTTCTCTAGGTTCTTGCACGATGAAATTGAATGCGGCATCAGAAATGTTGCCCTTAAGCAATGCCAATTGGAACAATATTCACCCTTTTGCACCATTGGATCAAGCGCAAGGTTATCAAGAAATGTTGTCTAAATTAGAACAACAATTAAATGTAATAACTGGTTTTGCAGCAACAACTTTACAGCCTAATTCTGGTGCTCAAGGCGAATATACAGGACTGATGGTCATTCGTGCTTATCATCAATCTCGTGGCGATCTTCATAGAAAGATTGCGCTTATTCCTTCCTCGGCACACGGAACCAATCCGGCCTCGGCAGCAATGGCAGGGATGAAAGTTATTGTGACCAAAACATTAGAAAACGGAAATATCGATGTGGAAGATTTACGGGAAAAAGCGATTCTTCACAAGGATGATTTAGCGTGTTTGATGGTAACTTATCCTTCGACTCACGGTGTTTTTGAAAGTGCCATCAAAGAAATTACACAAATAATCCACGAAAACGGTGGACAAGTTTATATGGACGGTGCCAATATGAATGCGCAAGTTGGATTGACAAATCCAGCAACCATAGGTGCTGACGTTTGTCACTTGAATTTACATAAAACGTTTGCCATTCCTCACGGTGGTGGTGGACCAGGTGTTGGACCCATTTGTGTGGCCGAGCATTTAGTTTCGTTTTTGCCAACCAATCCGGTGATACCAACAGGTGGAGAGAACGCCATTTCAGCGATTTCTGCTGCACCTTGGGGATCGGCCTTGGTTTGCTTGATTTCTTATGGATATATTTCGATGCTTGGAGCAGAAGGTTTAAAAAGTTCGACAGAACATGCTATTTTGAATGCCAATTATATTAAAGAAAAATTAAACGGTCATTACGACACTTTATATTCTGGAGAAATGGGTCGTGCGGCTCACGAAATGATTTTGGAATGTCGCCCTTTCAAACAAAAAGGAATTGAAGTTACTGATATCGCCAAACGTTTGATGGATTACGGTTTTCACGCACCAACAGTTTCTTTTCCAGTGGCAGGAACCTTGATGATTGAACCAACCGAAAGTGAAAACTTGGAAGAACTAGACCGTTTTTGCGACGCTATGATTTCCATTAGAAAAGAAATTGAAGCTTCGATTGTGGAAGACAAAAACAATGTTTTGAAAAATTCTCCACATACATTAGCGATGCTTACTGCTGATGTTTGGAATTTTCCCTACACAAGAGAACAAGCCGCTTTCCCATTGGAATATATAACAGAAAATAAATTCTGGCCAACTGTTCGCAGAGCGGACGATGCTTACGGCGACCGAAACTTGGTTTGCAGTTGTGCTCCAATTGAAGCTTATATGGAAAACTAATATACAATTGAAATGTCTCGAAAAATCGGGACATTTTTATTTATAAAACTATGAGAGATATACAAAGCCGCGAAGATTTGCACTTATTAATGAGCGAATTCTATTTGAAATTGCTTGCCGACAGCAAAATCAGCTATATTTTTATTAAGGTGGCCAAAATAGATTTGGCTCCTCATTTATTAGAGTTGGTCGATTTTTGGGAACAAATCCTTTTTGACAAAGGAAGTTATAGAAAGAATGTGCTACAAATTCACACGAACTTAAACCAACTGTCCAAACTTTCTGAAGAGCATTTCACAATTTGGCTTAACTATTTCAACACCACCATTGACGAAAATTTTGCAGGACAAACCGCCGAAAATATGAAAACCAGAGCACTTTCCATTGCCACAGTAATAAAAATAAAAATGTAATATTCAAGGTGTTTTTTATAACATATTATCACTATTTTGTTTAAAAGCAAACGATTCAATAATTATATGCAAGCATAGTAAATTTTATCTAACATTATCATTTTTTATCTCTAAATTAGCCTAATATTATTTATTTATTACCAATGAAAATTAAAATAACCGGAGTAGGAAGTTACATTCCTGAAGTAAAAGTTGCCAATATTGATTTTGACAAACACGTATTTTTAAATGAAGACGGCACTCCTTTTGCCTACTCGAATGAAATTGTAATAGGAAAATTCAAAAGCATTACCGGAATCGAACAAAGACGCTATGCAGCGCCGGAGCAATGTTCCTCAGATTTGGCTTTTTTGGCTTCACAAAAAGCAATTGAAAACGCTGGAATAGACCCAGAAACCTTAGACTATATTATTTTTGCACACAATTTTGGTGATGTAAAATACGGAACAAATCAATCCGATATGATTCCAAGTTTAGCTACACGTGTCAAACATAAACTGCAAATAAAAAATCCAAAATGCGTTGCTTTTGACATCCTTTTCGGTTGTCCAGGCTGGATAGAAGGCGTGCTTCAAGCTCATGCTTTTATCAAATCAGGCATGGCAAAACGCTGTTTGGTTATAGGTTCCGAAACCCTTTCGAGAGTAGTTGACGATCACGACAGAGATTCTATGATTTATTCTGATGGCGCAGGTGCAACCGTAATTGAATCTTCGGACGATGAAACCGGAATGTTATCCTACGAAAACGCCACTTTCGCTTATGATGAAGCAGGTTATTTGTATTTTGGACAATCCTATAATCCTGATTTAGATCCAGATACGAAATACATAAAAATGCATGGCCGAAAAATTTACGAATTCGCATTAAGTCAAGTTCCTGCAGCGATGAAAAGCTGTTTAGACAAAAGCGGATTAGGCATTGACGATGTGAAAAAAATACTCATTCATCAAGCAAACGAAAAAATGGACGAAGCCATTATTCACCGTTTTTACAAACTATATGGCAAATCTGTTCCCAAAGATATTATGCCGATGAGCATTCACGAACTGGGAAACAGCAGTGTAGCGACCGTTCCTACTCTATTCGATTTGCTAATTAGAGGAAAAATCGAAAATCAAGAAATACATAAAGGAGATGTTATTATCTTTGCATCCGTAGGCGCAGGAATGAATGTCAACGCCTTTGTTTATAGATATTAAAAAGTTTAGGTTTGTAGTTTATTGTAACAAAAACTAGAAACTAGAACTACAAACCTCAGTTTATGTACGAGAAAACATTCCCGAATAAAAGATTTAAACATACTTTAGAATTTTTACAAAAACACATTTCCACATCTGAAATTATTTTTGATTTAGGTGTGGAAAATCCATTTTCTAAAATAATGAAAGCCGAAGGCTTTCAAGTAATAAACACTACTGGAGAAGATTTAGATAATAATCAAACCGCATTACTAAACGAAAAATATACCGTTTTTACCGCTTTTGAAATCTTTGAACATTTATTGAATCCGTACACTATTTTAGAAAGTGTAAAATGCGATAAATTACTTATTTCAATTCCATTGCGATTGTGGTTCTCGCCAGCTTATCGCAGCAAAACCGATTTGTGGGACAGACATTATCACGAATTTGAAGATTGGCAATTAGACTGGCTTTTAGAAAAAACCGGTTGGAAAATCATCGCCAAAGAGAAATTCACACATCCTGTTAAGAAAATTGGCTTTCGACCTTTATTGCGATTTTTTACGCCAAGATATTATATTGTTTGTGCTGAGAAAATCAAGATTTAAGATTGCAGATTAACGATTTTTGATTTTTGATTTTGCGATGATGCCAGAAGCACACCTCTAAAATCTAAAATATAAAAATCTAAAATTTTCTAAATGAAATATTACATTGTCATACCTTCCTACAACGAAGAAGCATTAATTGCTTTGACCTTGCAATCCTTGATTTCGCAAACGGTTTTGCCCTCAAAAATTGTAGTTGTTAACGATAATTCTACCGATAAAACGGCCGAAATAGTCTTGGCTTTGGCCAAAGAAAATCCGTTTATTACTTTAGTAAATAAAACTTCCGAAGCGATTCATTTGCCCGGAAGCAAAGTCATTCAAGCTTTTCAAAAAGGATTTGAAACTTTGGATGAAAATTATGACATCATCGTAAAACTAGATGCTGATTTGATTTTTCCACCCAATTATTTCGAAACCGTCATCAAGCATTTTCAATCCGATGAACGAATTGGAATGGCTGGCGGGTTTTGTTACATCGAAAAAAATGGCGATTGGATTCTGGAAAACCTAACGGATAAAGACCATATTCGAGGCGCACTCAAAGCCTATCGAAAAGCAACTTTCCAACAAATTGGAGGTCTAAAACCAGCAATGGGTTGGGACACTGTTGATGAATTGCTTTGTAAATTCTACAATTGGAAAGTGATTACCGACGAAAGTTTGCACGTGAAACACCTAAAACCAACGGGAGCTAATTACAATACAACCGCTCGTTACAAACAAGGGGAAGCTTTTTATACTTTGGGTTACGGATTTTTTATTACTGCAATTGCTTCGGCAAAATTGGCGATGATGAAAAAGAAACCTTTGTTGTTTTTTGATTATTTACATGGATTTTGGAAAGCAAAATCAGCAAAAAAAACAATGTTAGTCAACGACAAACAAGCAAAATTTATTAGAAAATATCGTCTTCAAAAAATGAAAGAGAAAATTTTCTAACGAAAATCTCTTAACTCATAACTCATAACTCATAACTATTTTCGTAATTTAGCCTATATTTAAAAACTATGATGCTCATTCGCTATTTATCTCAAATTGGAAAATACTTTTTGATGTGGAAAGAAATTTTCAGCAAACAGACGAAATGGTCTGTAATGAGAGGACTTATCTTCAAGGAAATCGACGATTTAATTATTGATTCACTCGGAATTGTGGCCTTTATTTCCTTCTTTGTTGGAGGTGTTGTGTCTATTCAAACTGCATTGAATTTGAATAATCCATTGATTCCTAAAACTCTTATTGGTTATGCCACTCGAGAATCCGTGATTTTAGAATTTGCACCAACTTTTATCTCCGTAATTATGGCGGGCAAAATGGGTTCCTTTATCACGTCGAGCATAGGTTCTATGCGGGTTACAGAACAAATTGACGCCTTGGAAGTTATGGGCGTGAACTCCTTGAATTATCTTGTTTTTCCTAAACTAATTGCCATTTTACTTTATCCTTTTGTAATAGGAATAAGTATGTTTTTGGGCGTTTTTGGCGGTTATATTGCTGCTGTTTACGGAGGTTTTGGAACGAGTCCTGATTTTATCGATGGCGTACAAAGTAATTTCGTTCCGTTTCACGTGACTTATGCTTTTATCAAAACATTCATTTTTGGGATATTATTGGCTTCAGTCCCGTCCTTTCACGGTTATTATATGAAAGGTGGAGCACTTGAAGTTGGAAAAGCAAGTACCGTAGCCTTTGTTTGGACATCCGTTTTGATTATTTTGGTAAATTATATTCTAACGCAATTACTTTTGACTTAATGATAGAAATTAAAAATATAGAGAAATCATTCGGTGGCATCAAAATCCTCAAAGGTGTTTCAACAGTTTTCGAAACTGGGAAGACCAATTTGATTATTGGCCAAAGTGGTTCGGGAAAAACGGTTTTATTAAAATCATTATTAGGAATTCACACTCCCGAAGTGGGAACTATTTCATTTGATGGCAGAATTTATTCGGACCTTGATTCGGATGAAAAAAGGGAATTGAGAACTGAAATTGGAATGCTTTTTCAAGGAAGTGCCTTATTTGATTCGATGACAGTTTCTGAAAATGTGGGATTTCCGTTAAGAATGTTTACCAATGATGACAAACATAAAATTCAGGACCGAGTCGATTTTGTCCTAAAAAGAGTAAATCTCCTTGATTCACATCATAAATTACCTTCCGAAATTTCAGGGGGAATGCAAAAAAGAGTTGCTATTGCGCGAGCAATTGTAAACAATCCAAAATATCTTTTTTGCGACGAGCCCAATTCAGGTTTAGACCCAAATACCGCCACTTTGATCGATAATCTTATCAAAGAAATTACCGAAGAATATAATATTACGACGGTAATCAACACCCACGATATGAACTCCGTTATGGAAATTGGAGAGAATATTATCTTTCTTAAAAACGGTTTAAAAGAATGGGAAGGCACAAAAGAAGAAATTTTTAGAACTGATAATGCCGCAATTGTTGACTTTGTCTATTCCTCAAATTTGTTCAAGAAAGTCCGAGAAGCCTACTTGAAAGAATAAAAAAAGCGAAAGTTAATTCGCTTTAAGTTGACTCACAATTCCTTTAATCTCTTGTTCTTTACTTTTTGGGTAAATCAACAAAACATTGTCTTTATCTACAATTATAAAATCTTGTAACCCATCAATAATGACGAGTTTATCTTTGGCTGTACTAATAATATTGCTCGAAGAATTTTGCAATACAACCCTCGCATTTACCACCGCATTATTGTGTTCGTCCTTATCTAATTTTTCGTGCAAAGAACCCCAAGTTCCCAAGTCATTCCAATCGAAAGTAGCAGGAAGAACATAGACATTTCTGGCACTTTCCATCACAGCATAATCAATAGAAACATTTTGGGACAAGGCATAATTTTCTTCGATAAATAATTTTTCTTGGGTTGTATTATACACTTCCAACCCTCTAAGAAACAAAGCATTCATTTGTGGTTGAAACTTTTCGAAAGCTTCTGTAATTGATTTTACGCTCCAAATAAAAATGCCTCCATTCCACAAGAAATTGCCGCTTTTTAGAAACGATTTTGCAGTTTCATAATCTGGTTTTTCACGAAATTGGGCTACTTTTTTTATTGGATTAGTATCTTTTTTATCAAATTCAATGTAACCAAAACCTGTATTTGGAAATGTGGGTTTAATTCCAAGAGTCATTAAAGCATTTTCGTTGGCGCAAAAATCGAAACATTGTTGAAGATTATTAGCAAAGGCTGTTTCGTCCTCAATCCAGTGATCGCTTGGCGCAACAACCATAACTGCATCAGGGTTTTGTTTTTGAATTTTCAGAGAGGCATACAAAATACACGGCGCTGTATTTCGCATCGCGGGTTCTAACAAAACTTGCTCCTGTTTCACCATCGGCAATTGTGCTAAAACGATCGAATTATACTTTTCGTTAGTTAAAATCAAAATGTTTTCCACGGGAATCAATTTTGACAATCTACTAAAGGTTTTTTGGATTAATGTTTCACCAGCACCCAACATATCGTGAAATTGCTTCGGAAATTCAGTTGTACTTACTGGCCAAAATCGGGATCCAACTCCACCAGCCATTATAATTGCGTAATAATTTTTGTTCATAATAATTGTGAAATTTAAGCAATCTCATTTTTTTAATACTGATGCAAAGATAATCAACTTGGCAACAATTCTACCTCAGCATTAGGATTAAAAAGATAAGTTCTGCCAGAACTTAGTTCAGTACATTCATACCTTTTGGTTCGTAAGGCTCCTTTTTTGTATCTCTTACCATTGTGCATTCTAAAAATACTGCCGTATGGTATTTCAAAAACGTAATTTTTATCATTTTGTTCATCAAATTGTTTCAATGCTAATGATAAAGTGGCATCCGTGTCGCTGCTTGCTGTAGGATTTTTAAAATGTCTCGCCAACAAAGGCAATAAATGATTAGGAAAAATCTCTGGGCGAATAAACGGAACCATCAATCGTTGAAAAGAATATTTCCACTCCTGTCCGTGTGGTTTTATGTTTCGACCAAATTTTTCGAAAGCCACCAAATGCGAAATTTCGTGAACTAGCGTAATCAAAAATTTAAATTTATTCAAGTTGGCATTCACCGTAATTTCGTGTTTGCCACTCAATCCTTTTCGATAATCACCGTGACGAGTTACCCGTTCATTCACAATTTTGAGATGGACTTGATTGGCTACAATCAGCTCAAAAACTGGTTTTACAGCGTGTTCTGGAAGATATTTTGATAAAGTTTCGGACAAAATGAGCTATGAATTATGAATTATGAATTATGAGTTATGAGTTATGAATTATGAATTATGAATTATGAATTATGAGTTATGAATTATGAGCTATGAGTTATGCATTATGAATTATGAGTTATTGGTTTTTCTTTGAAGTGATAATTATACTTTTAATAATCTTCAAAACTTCATTACTTTGTTGATGAGTAGCATTAAATTCATTTTCAGAAATATAATCTGTTTCTTTTAAAAGTTCAAGCCAATACATTGCTTCATCACATTCTTTTTGTGATATAGATAATTTATGAATAAAATCGGCCTTACTTTGTCCATTTACGGCTTCCCGAACATTTGCTCCAACAGAAGTTACAGAGCGTAAAAACTGCCTACTCATCACAAATTCTTTCTTTTCGGAAACTAAATATTTGTAAAAATTAACCCCTCTATAGCCAACTCAAAACTTTTCTTTTTAACAATACTTTCACTCATAACTTATAACTCATAATTCATAACTCTTTCAAGGATTTGTTGATGAAACTTGAAGCACTTTTCCGTTGTAATATTTATTCCCAGTTAAGGCAAAATCAAAAATATAGTTGGCCATTTCTATTGCGGAAATTGGCGCGTCGTAACCTGGAAATGCTTCGTGCAACATTTCGGTTTGAACTGCTCCAAGGGCTAAAACATTAAACGCTATTTCTTTTTCTTTATACTCTTCAGCCAATAATTCTGATAGCGTAATTACTGCTCCTTTGCTGGAACTGTAAGCTGCCAAACCAGCAAATTTAAGGCTTCCTTGAATTCCTCCCATGGAACTTATGGTTACCACATGACTTCCTTTTTGCAAATAAGGCAGGCAAACCCGAGTCAAATTCGCTACGCCAAAAACATTGACTTTATAAATATTTTCAAAATCGGTTTGGGAGGTTTCAGAAAAAGGTTTTAACACTAAACTTCCAGCATTATGAATGATTATATCTACCTTTTTCCAAGATTGCAAAAGAAAATTTTCGACTTTCTCCATTTCTTTTTCATCGGATAAATCGATAGAAAGGCAGGTAATTTTAGGGTTTTCGATGAGTGCTTGAGGTGTTTTTCTAGAGATCGCCAATACATTATGTCCAGCATTGGCAAACTGTAAAGCCAACTCATAGCCAATTCCTCTAGAAGTTCCTGTTATGATAATATTTTTCATAAAGCGAAAATAAGCAAAAACTTTAAAAAAAGCCATTTTAAAGTTTTTATAAAATCAAACCAAAACCCTGTCAGAATTTGAAACGCTGACGGGGTTCTTTAACTACCAAAAATCTAGTATTTATCCAGCGATAATACTTCTAGAAATCACAATTTTCTGAATTTCGGAAGTGCCTTCGTAGATTTGAGTAATCTTGGCATCACGCATCATTCGCTCCACGTGATATTCGCGAACATAACCGTTTCCACCGTGAATTTGCACTGCTTCAACTGCCGTATCCATAGCAGTTTGCGAAGCGAAAAGTTTCGCAATTGCACCGCTAATATCGTAATTATTATGATTGTCTTTATCCCAAGCTGCTTTCAAACAAAGATGTCGTGCTGCTTCAATATTAACAGCCATATCGGCCAATTTAAACGCAATGGCTTGATGGTTGCAAATTTCTGTGCCAAAAGCTTTGCGTTCTTTCGAATATTTCAAAGCCAATTCATAAGCGCCAGAAGCGATTCCTAAGGCTTGGGAAGCAATGCCAATTCTTCCGCCTGCCAAAGTTTTCATTGCAAATTTGAAACCAAAACCATCTTCACCAATTCTATTTTCCTTTGGAACTTTTACATCATTAAACAGTAAAGAATGTGTATCTGAACCGCGGATTCCCATTTTATGTTCTTTTGGGCCAATGGTAAAACCTGGCATATCTTTGGTCATAATCAACGCATTGATTCCCTTGCTTTTTTTGTCGACATCTGTTTGAACAATGACAATATAAAACGAAGCCGTGTTACCGTTAGTAATCCAATTTTTTGTTCCGTTTACCAAATAATAATCGCCCTTATCAATGGCTGTAGTTTTTTGCGAAGTGGCATCGCTTCCTGCTTCAGGTTCACTCAGACAAAAAGCACCATGAATTTGACCCGAAGCCAAAAGTGGTAACCAATGCTGTTTTTGTTCTTCACTTCCAAAAGCTTGTAAGCCCCAGCAAACAAGGGAATTATTGACCGACATCACCACCGAAGCCGAGGCATCAACTTTTGAAATTTCCTCCATTGCCAGCACATAAGAAATGGTGTCGAGTCCGCTTCCGCCATATTTTGGATCCACCATCATTCCCATAAATCCCAATTCACCCATTTTTTTTATTTGCTCGGAAGGAAAAATTTGTTTTTCATCTCTTTCAATTACGCCAGGCAAAAGTTCGTTTTGAGCAAAATCTCTCGCGGCTTGTTGCACCATTAATTGTTCTTCGGTAAGATTAAAATCCATAATTATATAAAATAAATATTGTTTTTTGTTATAAAAATACACCCAAAGATACTTTTTTATAATGAAATTTTCACTTTTGATTTGTAAATTTGACGGATGAAATCGATAACTACAACGTTATCGGACAAAAGTCAGGAAGCTCAAGTGAAAGAGTCGATTTCGCTCCTGTTTGAATTCGAGATTGCATACTTTCGCCTGTGCTTGGAATTTTGAAACTAGAAGGAAAGTCAGCGTTTTGACCAGCGTAAGATATTCAAAAAAGAATCGTAGTTCGGACATTATTTTTAAATTCCAAAATCTATTGTTTCCTAGTTCTAATAATTTTTAGTACTTTTCAACGTTTTACTAAAGTATTCTAAATTTTACATTTAAATGAGTTCCACCATTTCAACTGACCAAAAAAAATCAATAGCAATATCTGTTCTTTTATATGGAACAATGTTGGTGATTTTATTCTTCATCCGCTTTTGGCCACCCTCAAATTTAGAAGAATTAATTGGTGCTGGTGGCGGCGGTGGCGGAGTTACCGTAAATTTTGGCGACAGCGATGTAGGCTCAGGAGCCAATTACAAAAGTGAGGTTTTGAATGTAAAAAATCAGAGCAAACAGGCACCAACAAAAGTTACACCTGAAGAAGCCATTTTAACCCAGGAAAATTCAACTGAAGAAACTGCGGTGATTCCGCAGAAAGTAAAACCGTTAAAACCAACACCCGTTTTAAAAGAAGAACCAAAACCCGTTGTGGTAAAACCCAAGGTTTCTAACAATACAAATGATGCTTTGTCCAGCATTATGAAAGGTTCCAATAAAGGTGGCGATGGCGACGACAAAACCGCAGGAAACAAAGGAAAAGCCAACGGGAGTTTAAGTTCCAACGGCTATTATGGAACGGGAGGTTCTGGAGGTGGAACCGGCGGAGGCAATGGAACTGGAAACGGAATTGGTAATGGAAGCGGTTACGGCGCAGGAAATGGCAGCGCTTCAGGTGGTGGAACGGGTTATTCGTTAGGAAATAGAAAAGCGATTTCTAAACCTGCTCCAAAATACACCTGTAATGAATCTGGAAAAGTGGTTGTAGAAGTTTCTGTAGATAGAAATGGGAAAACCATAGATGTGATTGCTGGTGTAAAAGGAACTACGAATACAGCAAGATGCTTACTAGATCAAGCCAGAATTGCTGCAATGAATACGCGATGGGACGCTAGTACCGATGCGCCGGAAAAACAAGTGGGGAAAATTGTTTATAATTTCAATTTGAATTAAAAAATTTTGGCCACAGATTGAACGGATTAAACAGATTTACACAGATAAGAATATAAAAAAATGCCTCGAATTGAGGCATTTCCATTTTGCGTTATTTTGATTTGAGAAATTATTTGGGACTCGTAGCAATCACAAACTTTAAATTATTTCTAACACCAATTTGCAAAACATCTACTAAATCCTGAACTTGAAGATTGAATGGAATTCGAACTATAACGGTTTGATCTTTCTCGGTGTTCATTTTTGACATCAAAGTGGTTTCTAATTCTTCAAAAGAAACGGGCTGTTTGTCAATATAGAATTTTTTGTCTTCGGTAACAGACAAACTGATGAATTGTTTGTTGGTTTTCTCATTGGATTTGGCTTTTGGCAAAGTCATTTTAATCACATTTGGATTCGCCAAAGTGGAAATAATCAAGAAAAATAACAACAAGAAAAACATAATATCACTCAGTGAAGACGTAGCGACTTCGGCGTGGAATCTTCTTTTACGTTTTATTGACATTGCTTAAGATTTTTGAATAATATTGACAAATTCCAATATCTGTTTTTGAATTTTTAATGCAAAATTATCCACCTTTCCGTTCAGTAAGTGATAGCCACTATAGGCAATAATCCCCACCAATAATCCTGCACCACTACTAATCATTTTTTCGTATAAACCTCCAGAAATATTACCAATGCTGATGTTCTCGGTTACTGAAATGCTGTAAAATATTTTAATAACTCCCGAAATAGTTCCAATAAAACCAAATGTTGGTGCAATTCCAGCAACGAGGCCCAATTGTCCCAAATGCTTTTCCATTTCGCCAATTTCAATGTCGGCAGCGCGATCCATATTCGACTCAATTTCAGCAATAGGTCGGCCAATCAGGAGAATTCCTTCCTTTATAACATTTCCAGATGAAGTATTATTTCTTTCTACAATTGACAAAGCCCGATCCAGCTTACCAGAATTGAGATTATCTCTCACATCTCTCATCATAAGTGGATCTATTTTTGAGGCTTTATGAATGTACAAATAGCGCTCTATAATCAAATAAAAAGTATAAAATAACAATATTGAAATTGGAATTAAGAAAAAACCTCCTTTTAAAATAAACTCTAAAACTGATATTTCATTTCCTGGAGCAATTTTTTCTATAACCACGTTTGAGGCGGCATTTGCGATGGTATCGGCTTGTAATTGTATTAAACTAAACATATATTATTATTTTACTCATTATTTCTAAAAATTATTTGAAATTTGCACTAAAGATACTTGTCGACGTACTATTAAACTAAAAAAATCGAAAAATATTTTAAAAGCCCTTTATTTTTATAAGAAAATGAACTATCAAGAAACTATAAACTGGATGTTTAATCAACTCCCGATGTACCAACTTCAGGGAGCTTCGGCTTATAAAAAAGATTTAACCAATGTTCACCTGCTAGCAAATCATCTTAATAATCCACAGCAAAATCTCAAATGTATTCACGTTGCGGGAACCAATGGCAAGGGTTCCACTTCGCATATGTTGGCATCAATCCTTGAGGAAGCAGGGTATAAAGTAGGATTATATACTTCGCCACATTTAAAAGATTATCGGGAACGCATCAAAATAAACGGTGTAGAAATTCCAGAAGATTTCGTGTCTGAATTTATCAATGAAAACAAATCATTTTTTGAAGCCCATGATATGAGTTTCTTTGAAATGACAGTGGGATTGGCTTTTGAGTATTTTGCCAAAGAAAAAATAGATATTGCTATTATTGAAGTCGGGATGGGCGGAAGATTAGATGCCACCAATATTATTACCCCACTGGTATCCGTAATTACAAATATTGCATTCGATCATACTCAATTTCTTGGCAACACACTCGAAGCCATTGCTTTTGAAAAAGCAGGAATCATCAAACCGGGAATTCCAGTGGTCATTGGAGAATATACTCCAGAAACAAAACCTGTTTTTTTGGCAAAAGCCAAAGAAAATCATTCCGAAATCTATTTTGCTTCCGATTTAGTTTCAGTTAATTATGCCTCAGATTTAATTGGTGATTATCAAGTGCACAACAAGAAAACAGTGATTCAAACGATATCAATATTAAACTCCCAGAAAGAATTTACTATTTATGAAACAGATATCAAATCAGGATTGTTGAGTGTCATGAAAAATACCGGACTGCAAGGAAGATGGCAACAATTAGGAGAATTTCCCAAAATTATTTGTGATACAGCCCATAATAAGAATGGTTTAGAAATTGTGATGCAGCAAATCCAAAAAGAAAAATACGATACTTTACATATCGTTTTGGGAGTGGTAAATGATAAAGATTTAAACGAAATTTTGCCTCTTTTTCCAAAAAATGCCAAGTATTATTTTTGCAAACCAAATATTCCCCGTGGCTTAAAAGCAACTATTTTACAAGAAGAAGCACAAAAACACCATCTCTCCGGCACCATATACCACTCTGTATCAGACGCTTACATTCAGTCTAAGAATAATTCTACAAAAAATGATTTCATTTTTATTGGCGGAAGCACTTTTGTAGTAGCGGAATTGCCTTTAAACAAAGGGATTTAAGTTATTATCATAATTCTTGTTAAAATTAAAAGTAATTTATTATAAATTGGTAGTTAAAAATTTATTAGATTTAAGTCTAATTTCTTATTAATTAACCCTTTAAAGACAAATTATTATGACAGCAAAGAAATTTTTAGTGTTGGGAATGTTACTATTTACATTTCTGTTGAGTCTGGGTGTCCACGCTCAAGAAGCTCCAAAACCTGTATATATTACAGTTACGACGATGCATCGAAATTTAGATGCTGACAGAAAGGATTGGCAAAAAACCGAACAGGAATTTTACGACAAAGTTACTAGTAAAAACGATTTAATAATAGGGTCCGAAATTTTAAACCACTATTTTACAGCCAATAGTAGCGAAGTATTATTAGTATCCGTTTTTAAAACTTGGGAAGATATTGAGAAATCGGAAGAGATTTCGAATGAATTAGTCAAAAAAGCTTGGCCCGACGAAAAAGCTCGCAAAGCATTTTTTGATAAACAAGGAAGCTTTTACACAACGATGCACTCTGATGAAATTTACAACTCTGTTCCCTCCGTTGGCGAGAAACAATTGAAAACCGATTCAAAAGAGCCTATGATTGTCTACGTTCGTAAGTCTCAATTATCGATGAATGGTCAAGGAAAAGGAATGAAAGAATTTAATGAAAAAGTCACATTTAAAAATCCTTACATCAAAGCTTATTATCCTCATCGCCATTCTTGGGGTTCCGATAGCCGAGAATTTCTAGAAGCTTTTTTATTCGATTCCTTTAGCGATATAGAAAAAGCATTTGATAAAGATGACGAATTAGCAAAAGCGACCTGGCCTAAAGAAAGTGACAGAAAAGCGTTTTTAGACGAAATGAACAAAGCATTTACGGGTCTTCATGGGGATTATATTTATCGTAACGAGCCCACCATGTCCAAATAGGCACCCTAATTTATTCAATAGACTCCGCCGGAGCTTTATTCACGGAGTCTATTGGACATTTATTGAAACCATAATAAATTAAATTCCAATGAAATACAGATTTACTAAAAAAGATTATTGAAATTTTCATGAAAATGTTTTGCATAAGTAAAAAACCAACCTATATTTGCACTCACAATTAGGGCAATTAGCTCAGTTGCCCATTTAATCCAAAGTTGTCGAGGATTAGAAAATTAAAATTTATTGGGGCGATTAGCTCAGCTGGTTCAGAGCACCTCGTTTACACCGAGGGGGTCGGGGGTTCGAACCCCTCATCGCCCACAGAAAACTTCATTAGAAATAATGGAGTTTTTTTTATGACAAAAATGAACGGAGTAGCTAACTATTTTTTTATTTTCTTGCGAATTTCTTTCATCCAAATAGCATATCCTTTAGAATTCATATGCAGACTATCATCAATAAATAAAGAGGGATTTGGCTTGGAATTTAGGAGCATTTGATCCCAAATACTTATGAAATAAGTGCGTTTTTGTTTTATACAAAATTGCTCAATTTGAGAATTCGCATCCATCATTCTTGCACGCATTTTCCATCTTAAGGGACATGGTTTTAATGAAATATAATAGACGTTTATTTTAGGGAATTTTTCTCTAATATGTTTATAAAGCACTTTAAACCTATCCAACACAATGCTTCCAGTTATAGAATCCGAAGAAGCGACGTCATTTTCACCGCAGTAAATAACAATTCTTTCTGGCCTATATTTTTCAATAATGTCTTTCCGATAACGGATAAGATCTGGCAAAGTTGAACCACCAAAAGCACGATTAAGTGGCGCATATTCGGGCAAATCTTTTGCCAAGGTTTTCCACTTTGTAAAAGAAGAACTTCCTATAAAAAGTGTTTTATAATACATTGGCATTGCCATGCTGTCCTGCTTTTTGAACGCTTGAATATCATTATAAAAAGGCAAGTTTTGTGCCGACGCATTGACTACACTAAACAACATCTGAATACAGATAATTGCTTTTAAAATTTGGATTTTAAATTTCATTTGGTTGACGAATTAGTACATCAAATTTACGATTATTTTGCTGGTTCATATTTTTTGTAAAAATTTTTAAATACAAAAAATGCTTTCTTTTTGATTCCGTCATTCGAGATCAATCCTTTACGATTGTAGCCATCCTGAATCCCAGGAAGCAATCTTCTTGGCGAACGAAAATCCACTAAAATCCAAGGACTCAAACCAGATATATTTGGAATTTTTTCGATCATTTTCAGGTTTTGAATGTATAAATATTCTTGAAATTCTTCGGTCCAGCGCTCATTTTTCTCTCCATGAAGTCCTTGTTTGGCATCACCACCAAACTCTGAAACCACGACTGGTTTATTGTATTTTGATGTCCATTGTATCTTTTCGGCATCTTCGAGATTTCCGCCATACCAACCTAAATATTCATTGAAGGCAACAATATCAAGCTTTTCGGCAATAGCATCGTCAACATAACTATTCAAATCTTTACTTTTGGTGAGCAAAGCAGCACTTATTAATCGAGTATTATCCAAAGTTCTTGCCTTGGCATTCAAATTATTGATAAAAGTATTCCGTGCATCGGAAATTGGCGTTTCGTTTGCCAAAGACCAAATAATGGTAGAACACCTATTTTTGTCCCGGGTAATCATTTCGACCAATTGATTTTCAGCATTTTTATAGGTTTCTGGACTGGTAAAATCAACGGTCCAATACACAGGAATTTCCTCCCAAACCATTAAACCCATTTTGTCCGCCAATCGCATCATATTTTCATTGTGCGGATAATGTGCCAAACGAACATAATTACAACCCAAATCTTTGGCCCAAGTTAATAATCGAACAGCATCAGCTTCGGTGTTTGCCCTACCGCCTTTTGCGTTTTCCTCATGAATGGAAATTCCTTTTAAAAAAACTGCTTTTCCGTTCAAAAAAATCTTAGCATTTTGGGTTTCGATAGTTCTAAAACCGATATTATCCTTGAGTATTTGGTTGTTATATTCTACGGAAATCGAATATAATTTGGGCGATTCTGGCGACCAATATTGAATTTTTTCGCTGACGATTTCAAAATCCACTTTTCCATGCGAATCAATTTTTCCTTTGTAATTGATTTTCAATTCTGGTATTTTGATAGTTACAAATTCGGTACTTTTATCGAAGTTATTAATTTTTACAAATCCCGAAATCGTGCTTTTTTCGCCTTTTTTGAGTTGAATAGTATAATCTTGAACAAAGGATTTTGGTTCTTCAATCAGCAAAACATCCCGAGTGATTCCGCCATAATTGAACCAATCTGTATTGAGTGTTGGCACGGCTTCTTTGCGTCGAATGTTATCGACTTTTACGACCAAGAAATTGTCTTTTGCTTTGATAATCGACGACACTTCAAAATTAAATGGTGTAAAACCACCTTGGTGAACTCCTAATTTTTTTCCGTTAAGATACACTTCAGCTTTGTAGTTGATTGCCCCAAAATAGACAAAAAGTCGCATATTTTCTTTTACAACATAATCAAAAGACTTTTTGAACCAAATATTTCCCTCGTAATAAAAAAGGTTTTCTTTTTGCGAATTCCAGTCCCCAGGAATGGTCATTGTTGGCGATTTATCAAAATCGTATTCTACCAATTCCTGTTTGTTTTTTGCGTGATAATTGCTGTAATAAGCGGCATTTTGAACCCCTTTTTGTTGGTCATAGGCATCACGATGAAAACTGTAATAACCGGTTTCGTATGAATCTACAATATAATTCCATTCTCCGTTTAAAGAAATTGTAGTTCGATTTGGAACATTGGTAATTAGTTCTTGGGAAAAACTAAAAAGAGGGAAAAGCAATAAAAAATAGAGGGAAATTTTAGACATTTTTTAGATCTATAAAAAAGTATTAGTATTAAATGAATGGTTGATCAAGCAAATAAATAGAGCAAAAGTAATGTTCTGTAAAAATACCATTTAAATCTTCTCTATTCCTTTAAAATTTTCATATTTTGGATGCCGTAAGTGTTTTCTACTCTTAAAATATAGGTTCCTTTTTTAAAAGCACTCATATCTATCGTATGCGAAGACTTTACTACATCTTCGAGGAGTTTGCGTCCAAGCATATCTGTTATAAAAATTTTATTCTGATTATCCAATAATTGCAGAAGCAAAATGCTTTTCACAGGATTTGGAAAGAAAGTTTGCTTTAACTCCGAATAATTTTCCAATCCCAGTGCACAGGCATTTCCCACAACATAAGAAAAATATTTTGTTACCGATAATCCTCCAGCATACGCAAATTTAACTGCATAAGAAATGGTTGACCCTACAGTTTGTCCAGTGATAGTTTTTGTGAAAATCTTCCCAGAAACATTGGTCATCGCCGTTTCTGAAAAAGGAGTTTGTTTCCACAAATAAGCAATTACTCCCGTTTTGTCGTCCAGCAGTTCAAAAGTTATTTTAACATCTGTTCCAATAGTTTGGAAAGCATACTTATATCCTACAGCAAACGAACCTTGAGAAGCATCAGTTGCCGTTCCGGCACATTCCGTATTGGTATTCGACGACGTTGTAGCATTAAGTACAATTGGATTATTTATTGAAAGATTTCCTGTCAAATCACTTGCCGAAATACTGAAACTGTAATTTGTATTTGAAGTCAATCCAGTTATCAAAAAGGATTTTTGAACTCCCGAGTTACTTGATGTTGAAGTTGTATTTGCACCATAAATCACATTGTAAGCGACCGTTCCAGAGTTGTCAGTAGCGTTCAACAACAATTCGACAGAAGAACCTGTAATTGTGCCAACACTCGCTGTAAAATTTGTGGGTGCTTGAGTATCGTTAGTGTTTCCACAATTAGTTCCAACTACATAGCTTATGTATTTTGTAACAGATAATCCTCCTCCACAAGCGAATTTTACAGCATAATTAATGGTTGTTCCATTGGCTTGACCACTCACGGTTGCTGTAAAAATATTTCCTGAACCTTTGGTCATAGCTGTTTCTCCAAAAGGAGTTTGTTTCCACAAATAAGCAATTACTCCTGATTTGTCAGTATCTAGCAATTCAAAAGTAATATATACATTTGAGCCTACAGTTTCAAAAGTAGATTTATAACCAATAGAAAACGTTCCTTGAGTAGCCACTTTGGAGGTTTCAATACAGACCATAGCTGCTGCAATAGTTACATCCACGGTTTGTGATGTGCTCACAGCTCCATCATTGTCAGTAGCTTTTGCTGTAAGAGTATAATTTCCAGCAATTGGACTCCAAGTTGCGGAATAAGGCGCAGAAATATCTGAACTGATTAAAATATCATTTTGATAGAAATTCACTTGCTGAATTGTTCCGTCAAAATCACTAGCATTGGCAGTAATGCTAACGGGTTTTCCCTCAGTAAATGTATCATTGTTTATGGGTGTTATCAATGAAACTGTAGGTAATGCATTCGATGTATTGGTTACCAAAATCAATAATTCGTCTTCATCTGTAACCAAATCGGTGTTTGTAACAGTCAATTTTAAACTATATGTTCCTTCGGTCAAACCACTTATTGTTGGATTTACAGCTGTTGCATCAGAAAATTGTATCACCGATGGCCCATAATTTTGTGTCCAAAGATAGGTTAATGCTTTTCCGGCAGATTCAGTACTTGCCGAACCATCAATTACTGTTGAAGTCAAAGGCAAAATTACTTTTAAATTTGGCCCTGCAATTGCTGTTGGATAACTAGTCGCCAAATCCCCAGTTCTTGTAAATGTCATTTTGGCTAAGTTAAATTCACCCCATGAAAAAGCGACGCGCAATACATGTTCTCCCGGTGTAAGAGGAATATTGGCAACTGTTTTAGTAGCCCAAACATCCCAAGAAGTTGTAGAAGTTGACGGAACAGTAATGTCACCTGAAATGACTTGTCCATCTAATTCTAAATGAAATGGTCCTCCGCCAGCCCCATTGCCAGAAGCATAACGGAAATCGAAGGAATATAATCCCGATTGAGCAACATTTACAGTATATTCTAACCATTCATTTGTAGCAAGCGAACCAACAGTTGCACCTTCAGCAACACTCGTTTTTGAATCTACATATTCGTCTAAACGATAATCTCCCGAGTTAGCTGTTGTAGTATCAAAATAAGCAATGTTTTGTCCTTTTCCACCTTCGAAAGTATCGAATTTACCTGCTTCGATAATTCCAGGAATTGCCCAAGGAGTTCCAGCAAATGGCAATTGATTTCCAACCTGAACATTGACACTATTAGTCACATTTAATTTAACTGCATCTTCGTAAACTTTTGCATAAAAAGCGTGCATTCCCAAGGTCAAATTTGTAGCATTCCAAGTAAAAGGTGCAGTTGTAACGATTCCAAGCGAAGTCGTTCCATCCATAAATTCCACCTTGATTGGAGTTCCATTCGACGCAGCAACATCTAATTTTACACTTCCATTTACATACGCTTGCTGAAAAGAAGAAGTTAAAACTCCTGTGATTTGAGAATCAATACTTGTTACCATTTTTCGAGCGGGAACATCTAATTGATATCCTGTTGAAAAAGTGACCGTAATAGGTGTATTTGAATAATTTTGTGCCACATAATTGGTTTGACCGTTTTGGGTAAACGCAGTTGCGGTGGGACAATTGGCTGTAATTGTTGGGCTCACTCTTCCTAAAGCATTCATAGCGTGTAACCAATGATACGTTTGGGCGTCTGAAACTCCAAACTTAATTTCTCTATTTGGATAAGAATTATACAATCCTATGGCTTTTGGAGGATCAATAAATGCAAGGTATTCCCACATAATGTCGTGCCATAAATTGGGATTAACCTGATTGCTAAGAATTCCTGTATTGGCTTCAATTTCATTCCAAAGTTTGGTAACATACGCCGTGTCTTGCCCTAAATAAAGTGAACCACCTTGGATTGGGTATAACTCAATTCCGTATGAAGCAGCAATATCAGCAGTCCAAAAAGTGCCATTATCAATACTATTGGACCAAACCCGTGACACCAAACTCTTGGTTTGAGAAGGAGGAAAATTCCGTTCTTTTGTATCCATATAATATTCTTCGATTCCGGTTTGCTCCGTGGTATAAAGGTAAATTCCTAAATCTCGAATGGTTTTATTCCCTGAAGCTTCTCCCCAGTGAATCAGCGAAGCATTAAAAACCATACTTTCTGAACTGGATTCCATATTATTTCCTTGTGGATTGTTGGCAAAACCATCGACCCAACTGTGTCCTGAATAGGGATTGAAATTTCTCAAATAAGGAAACATTGTGTCATTTCTATCATACGCTGCGGCATCACGAATGATTAAATCTACCATTACACCCCATTGAGATGCCCAACCCGGACTGAATTGTTCAACAAAAGCAGCTGCTTGTATAAAATATCCCCAATGAAATTGTTTGTCATTCAAACCGCTGTCTTGGCCATATCCTGCAGGATAACCAATAGCTGAATTCCATGTTGAATTATAATAAAATAGGAAAGCTACTTCACCATTTTCGGCTTTAAACCAGTTTTCAAGTCGGGTTTTAATAGTTGCCAACATTTTATCACGAGCCAGAAAATTCCCCATTTCGTTGGCTACACGAGCCGTTTGCATCAATTGGTTAAAAACTTGGCCTTCGTTATAGGAATCTGTCCAAGTTGCCATTGTACTGTTTTCTAAAGAGGCAATTTTTTCGGTTAAAGCGGTTGGACTGAAACCATTACTATAATTATCGACATAAGGCAAAGTGGGAAGTATTCCGTGAAAAGTATTTTCGACACTAAAACTATTTCCTGCCATTGTTTTCATTTCGCCTCTTATAACTGCGTAACTGTATTTGTCTGGAACTGGCGAATCTGGAGCCAAATGTGCCCATTGATGCGGAAGTAACCCGAGCAACATATTGGTTTCGACTCCTTCTTTTACTTCGGTTTGCACATTAAAATCAGTGTGCATTACAGAGGTTGCTTCATTATAAGTATAAGTAGCTGTTGATTTCACTGGAAAAACATAGGCATATTTTTTATATTCATTAGCTACTGTGTCCACATTCGCTGCAGTGAGTGGAATAAAAGCCATCGACCAATAATTTTGCCCATTCAAAGTGGAAGTATAAACAGCTCCATTTTTAGTCCAAGTACTTCCCGAAGGTGCATAAATTGCAAAATCGGCACCGTTTTTTACATTGGTACAAACTAGCATTTCGTTAGAGATGACAACCGTTCCTGAGTTGATAGTAACTTGAGCAATATCAGTTGTGCTTTTAGTAAAATATAGAAAAGGCATTCCAACACCAGAAGTAGCTTGAAAATTATGTGTTCCATCATTCCAATCCATTGTTACTGTCCAATCCGAATAATCAGAAACGTTGGTTTTAGGAGCATTCATACCAGTAACACCCATTACCATTGGCAACAAATCATCAATCACACCCGAAGGAATATAACTCACTACCAACCCGTTAACGGTAGTTTTCATTGTATAAGGATAATTAAAAAGGTTGGATGCAGTACCGTTTTTAACCAAAGCGGACCACCAATCGCTAGTGGGAACTGGCTTTCCTACAGCGTTTCCACTCAAATATGGAGTTCCAGAAGGATAAGCATTTCTACCTGCTGAATCATTTCCAGGAAACGTTGTTCTGTAACTACCGCTACCAACTGTTACCAACTGTGCGTTTGCATTCATTGCAAATAAAAAACTAACAACGACTGTTGTCAATAAAAACATAATTCTTTTTTTCATTTTAATCGTACTATTATATTTTGTTAGTATTAAAAAGGGAATATTTTATTCTTTAATGAATTTTGAAGTTGAATCCTTACCATCAATAGTGGTTTTAAGAATATAAACTCCTTTTTGAAATCCGCTAGTTTGTATTGTTGCTGAATTACTTTGTGGTCTTTTCATAATTATTTCTTTGCCTAAAAGATCATAAATAGTAATTTTTTGAATTTCTTTATCGGCTTGTATCGAAACTTGTTGCAACGTTGGATTTGAATATACAGTTACTTTTGAAATTGAATAAAACGGAACTGACAAAGGTGTTGAAAACTTTACATCGTCAAAATAATAAGTCGAATTTGGACTTCCGTCTCCTTGCGTACCAAAATCAAAGAAAAAAACAATTTTATTATCATTATTGTTTACAGGAGGAAATAAAGTAGGCGAGTTATAATCTAAGGTTATTTCCTCCCATTCATTAGCTTTTGTAATAATGGCATCCGTTTCAAAAGCGCCTCCATCAAAATCAGTTGGGCTTCCTTCAAACTTCAATAAAAGTTTTTTTCCAGCGACAGGTGACCAAACTTTTACTTTAATTATTTTATTGGTTGAAAAATCAATGGGTCCTGCCATTTGAATCACACTACCTGCATAAGTTTCGCCTGGATTTTTGACCATTCTTACCACTTTTGAGCTTGTATTGATTCCTGTTGGATCTGGATTTGTCATTAATGTTGTTGCGCCACCACCAAAATCAGCAAACGGATAGGTCACAGTTGTAGATTCAAAATCCAAAGGTAAAACCGGCAAATCTAAAATAGGACCAGTCCCAGAAGATTGAGTTACATCATCAAACAAGTAGGTTGAATTTGGGCTTCCGTCTCCTTGTGTGCCAAAGTCAAACATAAAAACAATTTGATTGTTTAAATTGTTTACTGCTTCGGCCGAAAAATCAAAAGTTAATTCCTCCCAAACATTAGCCGTTGTTATAGGTGACGATAGTTTTTGGAAAAAGGAACTAGCACCTTCAAACTTTAGCAAAAGCTTTATACCTGCAACAGGCGAAAATACTTTTACCTTAAATATTCTATTTGTAGAGAAATCGATAGGAGCTGCCAAAGTGATTTTACTACCCGCCCAAACTGCTCCAGCACCTTTGACGAGTTGCATAACAGTGGCACTTGTATTGATTCCTGAAATTTGTGGATTTATAATTTTTGTTGCGACACCGCCATCAAAATTAGTAATTGGATAGGTTGTTGTTGTCGATTCAAAATCTAAAGGTAAATTTTGTGCAAATCCTAATGAAAAAATCATTAAAAAGGTGAGTAAAGTAATTTTTTTCATAAATTATTATTCTTAAATCTTCTCCACAATATTAGAAGAATGTTTTTATAAAAAATAATTATCTTAAACAAAAAAATACATCAGAGAGGCATTTTTAAGTATAAAAAAACACAACAAAAAGTCACAAACTATTGATTTATAGTTTCTTAAAAAATATTGTCTAAAAATTACTAGCAGCAAAAAGCGATAGAATTAACTTTTAAGAATATAACTAACCATTAATAATGGAGTTCTGTTTAAGACAGTAATAATTAATTTTATTTCTTAACCAAAGTTTTAGGTTTTTTGAACTCCAAAAAGTTAAGATTGAAATTGCCTTTTTCAAAATGGACTTTAATTTTATTTGTTCCTTGTTTTAAAGTCACATTTTCTAAAGTCGCCGTTTTCCAAGTATTTTTACCTCCCGAAGATGGAAGCGTTATGGTTTGGGATATTCTACCCGATTCATCTTCCAAATAAAGTTTTCCTCCAGCAACTTGACTTGAATATCGAATATCAATATCGAAAACTTTTTTAGAATTTAATTCAAATGTAAACTGCAACCATTCCGTATCGTCTATGAAACACACATTAAAACCGTTGGTGATTTTATCATTACACTTTTGAATATCGACACCATCATTTCGCATAGCTCCCCCTTTGTTCCAAGGTGTGAATTGAGTTCCATTATAATTCACCACATCTTTATCAAAATAAGCAAATCCGTTTTGTCCCAAATCATATTCAGTAGCAAAGACTTTTCCGGGCAAGGAATGTTTTTTATACGTTTTAGTTTCGGTGGTTTTATATTGGCGAAACATCGCATCAATTACATCGTGTTTTATGGTAACCTTCTCTATTTTGTAATTATCGGCTATCTGCATTAAAGTTGATTTTGCAAAAGCTGAGGAAGGTTTTTTTCCTCCTTTTTCCCAATATTGAAGCAATTGCTCGTATTGAGGCGTTATAGAAACTGAAGTAACTCCGGCAATGTTATCAATTTTTTTCATTGGCCAAAAAGCCCAACCAATATTATTGGATTCTGCCAAAGCAACTACTTCTTTGAACCACACATTTGAGTTTTCTCCTGTTTCACCCAACCAAATGGGAACGTTGTATTGTGTTCTGTAATCCAAGAATTTCTGAATAGACTCTACATTATTAGGATTCCAATATTTATGAAAACTCAATGCCATATTATCATCCCAAAGCGGAAAAATTCCATCGTAATTATTGCCCCAACAATTGCCTTCGATAATGACTAAATGATTCGTATCGACTTCTCTAATGGCTTTGGTAATTCTAATTTCCAAATTTCTTAAGGGAATGTTTAATTTTTCGTCACATCCATTTACATTTTTTCCGTCAAAATTCCAATTGGGTTCGTTGATAATGTCATACCCTCCAATCCAAGGATTATCTTTATATCGAGATGCCAACTTTTTCCAAAGGGCAACCGTTTTATCCTGATTGGCTTCACTTTCCCAAAGTGATGGTTTTGCAGTGTCGTAATCCGAGATATTTGCATCGTGACCTTGACCTCCTGGAGCTCCATGTAAATCTAAAATTAGGTATATTTTATTGGCAGCACACCATTTTAGTAAATCATCCGTCATTTTGAAACCTTCGTCTAGCCAAGTGTTTTCGCCTGAAACTTTTTCTTGTTCAATAGGCAAAGTATAGAGATTATAATGCATTGGCAACCTAATGGAATTAAATCCCCAAGCGGCAAGCGAATCTATATCTTTTTTGTTAATTCCGTTTAATTTATAGGTTTTGTAGAATTCCTTGGTGTTTTCTTCTCCAATTAAATCGGTGATTTTTTGCTTGATAATATGCTGCGGACCGGCAATATTTCCTGTTTTAAGCATATAACCTTCCTGAATCATCCAGCCTCCTAAACCTAGTCCTCTTAAAACAATATTTTTCCCATTTCCATCTTCAATATTTTGCCCATTTCTATGCAAATATCCTTGTCCAAAAGTTGAAAATGTAAGTAAAACAAAAACCAATAAGAGATAATTTTTCATAAAAAGATTTAATTATTAATACACTAGCGTTTGAATAGCGTGAGGCAAAATCGTAACTTCGGTTGACGATGTTCCTACGCATAAACTATAGGTTACTTTATTGCTGCTTTGATTCATTACCACGGTAATCATTTTCCCATCTTGGTTTAAGAAAGAAGTAGTTATTAAATTACTACGACTGGAAACGCTACTAACCCTTTTTGCATTTTTACCAATAAATTTTGAAAAATGTCCAATGAAATAGTACGAAGGTGTGTAAATTAATTCACCCGTTTTTGTGTCACCGTGAATGGGTGCAAAACAAAAATTCCCTACGTGATTTGGACCTCCATTTTCATCCAAAAGGATGTTCCAATCTGTCCAGGCAACAGTTCCATTATTGAAATCGTTAATCATTGATTCTCCATAGCGTTCTCCGTTTTTCCAAAGTTGGTATTTTTTCGCGTCGAATTTTTCGTTACATCCTTCGGTAAAAATCAGATTTTTGTTGGGATACATTTCGTGAACTTTACCAACGTTTTCAAACATTGGTTCGCCTCCACTCCAATTTTCATACCAGTGAAAACCAATTCCCCAAACATATTTACTTGCTTCAGGATCGTCAAGAATTGTGCTTGCTCTCTGAGTTAATAAATCTCTATTGTGATCCCAAACTGTAATTTTTTTATCGCCAAGTCCTGCCTTTTTTAATGTTGGTCCAAGATGATTTTTCAAAAAATCACGTTCGTTTTCGGCTGTGAAAATGCAAGATTCCCATTTTTGGACAGCCATCGGCTCGTTTTGAATGGTTAACCCCCAAACTGGAATTCCTTCTTTTTGATAACTATTAATAAATTTCACATAATAATTGGCCCAAGATTGGTAAAATTCAGGCAATAATTTTCCGCCTTTTAGGACATTATTATTGTCTTTCATAAAGGCTGGCGGACTCCATGGACTAACATACAAGGTCAATTTTCCACCTGCAGTTTCTATTGCTTTTTTGATCAAAGGAATTCTAAATTTTCGATCGTGATCAATGTTGAACGTCTTTAATTCCTTGTCGCCTTCGGCTACATAAGTGTACATATCACTACTGAAATCACAACTATTGATGTTTGTTCTTATTAGTGTGTACCCAATTCCTTTATCTTTACTGAAATAAGCATTCAAAAATTCTTGCTGTTTGTCTTTTGACAATTTTGCAAAAACTTCGGCACTAGCATCCGTTATTGCTCCACCAATTCCTAAAAATGTCTGGAAAGTCTTGTTTGGATTTACAAATATGCTAGTTTGAGTTTCTACTGGTTGTTTTATGTCAGAAAATTTCAGATTATCAGTATTTGTCAATCTCAAATTGGTGCTATCAGCAGAAGTGTAAACACGAACCGCTTTGTCTTTTGTAGAGAAATTTTTTTGCAAAGTCTTAATTTTTTGTTGAGAGAATGTACTGATCGAAACCAATAAGATCAGTGTGATAATTGTTGCCTTCATAATTTTTTATTTTTAATAACCCGTTGGGTGTAATTAAATTATTTGATTTTTGATATTATTTATTGGTCTATCAAAGATAAATTTATTAATATATTGAATCAAAGTTAA
>JAAFGY010000178.1 GCA_010365135.1 Flavobacterium sp. | reverse complement strand
AAAATCAAGACGGAACCTGGAGAGTGCCTTTTGACCCTCGTTTTTCAGAACACAATACCACTGATTATACCGAAGGCAACGCCTTTCAATGGGCTTGGTTTGTGCCACAAGATGTAGATGGACTGATGCAATTAATGGGAGGCAAAACTTCTTTTATTGCCAATTTAGATCGATTGTTCTCCACTAGTTCAGAATTAACTGGTGGCGTAGTATCTGAAGATATTTCAGGTATGATTGGGCAATATGCGCACGGAAACGAGCCAAGTCACCACATCACACATCTGTATAATTTTGTTGGAGAGCCTTGGAAAACCCAAAACTTAACAGATGAAATAATGAGGACTTTGTATTTCAACAATCCGAATGGCTTGGCAGGCAACGAAGACTGCGGACAAATGTCGGCTTGGTATGTTTTGAATGCGATGGGATTTTATTCCTTTTGTCCTGGAGATTCCAATTATTCAATTGGTCGCCCACTATTTGAGGAAGTAAAAATAAAATTACCAAACAATGCTTTTTTTACGGTAATAGCCAAAAATAACAACTCCAAAAACAAATACATCCAATCAGCAAAACTGAATGGAAAACCTATGAATAAACCTTTTTTTAGTCACAATGACATTCTAAAAGGCGGAATTCTGGAATTTGAAATGGGAGCTACCATCAACAAGCAAGTGTTTACCAATTAATTTACAATTAAATGAGACCTAAAAACAAACTAATTTTTATAATTACGCTATGCATTGTTTTAGGTACCAATGCGCAAACTAAGCATAGCAAATGGAGTAAATTTCCCAGTTATAAAGGATTAGTAATGGCTGGATATCAAGGTTGGTTCAATTGTGAAGGAGATGGAGCCAATCGGGGTTGGACTCATTATGCCAAGGATAAAAAATTCGAGGATGGTAGTTGTACAATCGATTTTTGGCCCGAAATGTCCGAATATAAAAAACAATATAAAACACCATTTACATTTGAAGATGGATCTACTGCAACCGTTTTTAGTTCATACGACGAAAGTACTGTTGATCTTCATTTCAAATGGATGAAAGAATATAAAATTGATGGTGTTTTTATGCAACGTTTTTTTGAAGTTCTTGAAAACCCTAATCGACGGAAACATGCCGATAAAGTATTGACTTCTGCTATAAAAGCAGCTAATAAATATGGAATCGCCATTTGTTTGATGTACGATATTGGTAGCATGGATGATTCCAAATACAATTTGGTTAAGGAAGATTGGAAACATCTAGTAGATGATTTGAAATTAACCAGCCAAGGAAAAAAAACAAATTATTTATTTCATAACAACAAACCTTTGGTTGCTTTGTGGGGCATCAGTGCTGGCACTAGACAATCAGGCCATATTCCCGAAATATTTGACATAATGGATTTCTTAAAGAATGACCCTAATTATGGTGGTTGTTCTATTCAATTAGGTGTTCCATCGAGATGGAGAACATTAGGATCAGATACAAAGGGCGATCCAAGATTACTGGAAGCTCTTGAACAAGCAGACATAGTCCATCCTTGGTTTGTTGGTCGTTACAACGAGGCAAATTACGAGGATTTCCGAAAGGAGGTTATTGTAGACGATGTAAAATGGTGCAAAGAGCATGGTAAATCCTATGTGCCTACTGTCTACCCTGGGTTTTCATGGTATAATATGAAGTCAGATGCAATTTCAAATAAAACTCCAAGAAACAAAGGCCAATTTTATTGGAAACAGATAGCTGGTGCAATTACTTCCGGAGCCGAAATGCTTTATGTAGCGATGTTCGATGAAATTGACGAAGGAACTGCTATTATGAAATGTGCCCACAAAGTACCCGTTGGTAAATCCGTGTTTGTTCCTATCGAAAAAGAAGTTCCCACTGACCATTACTTATGGCTTACCAATCAAGCGGCAAAGATGTTAAGAGGTGAAACTCCATTTTCGAAAACAGTACCGAAAAGAGAATAATTTGTCGGGACCTCTTTCCTTTTGAAAAGATTAAATAATTGAAGTGATTTAAATCTAGTATTAAAAACAAATTGATAAAAAATGAAAACAAAAAGCAGCTGCATTTTAATTGTTTGCTTGTTAGTCGCTTTCTATACCAAAGCTCAAACTAAACACAGTAAAGTTACCAATTACCCCAATTACAAAGGCTTAGTAATGGCTGGTTACCAAGGCTGGTTTCGCGAGCCAAAAGAAGGGATTATGTATCCTGACGAAAACAAAATTCGGATTGATATGTGGCCCGATGTTTCAGAATATTCAAAAACGTATCCATCAGGCTTGAAATTGGCCAATGGTAAAACAGCTCAATTTTTTAGCTCAGACGACCAAAGCACGGTTGATCTTCATTTCAAATGGATGAAACAATATGGTGTAGATGGTGTTTTTATGCAACGATTTTATACTGGAACCGAACTACAATCAAGACATAAAGGTTCGACCAATGTGTTAAGAAATGCGATGGTTGCTGCTTCTAAATATGATCGCGCCATTGGAGTGATGTACGACCTTTCGGGTTTAAAGCCTGGCCAAGATTGTTCCAGATTAATTGAAGATTGGAAATATTTAGTCGATTCACTAAAAGTAACGAATCAAAACGGAACAAAAACCTATGTTTATCATAATGGCAAACCATTGGTTACCATTTGGGGACTGGGTTTTCCAGATCGTGATTACTCAATTCGTAACATTGGCATTGCTCGTTTTATCGATTTCTTAAAAAATGACTCAAAATATGGTGGATGTGCTGTTATGCTAGGAGTACCAACTTATTGGCGAGAATTAAATGCTGATTGTGCTCCCGATCCGTATCTCCACGAACTCATAAAACAAGCCGACATTGTTTTGCCCTGGACAGTCCAACGTTTTTCTCCCCTCCTACACAATGATATGGATCGTTATCGCGACCTAATGCTAGCCGACATCAAATGGTGTAAAGAAAACGGAGTTGATTATGCTCCCTGTGTTACTCCAGGATTTAGCTGGCATAACCTGAGCAAAATTGAATTTCCAAACGATATTAAACCCGTTGGTTCTATTCCCCGACAAGGAGGTCGTTTCTATTGGCAACAAATTTCAACCGCTATAAATGCTGGTGCGACAATGCTTTATGTAGCGATGTTCGACGAGGTAAATGAAGGAACTGCCATTTTCAAATGCAGCGATTCACCACCAGTTAGCGAGGTAGCCAAGTTCGTTACAATGGACGGAAAACCCTCGGACACCTATTTGTGGCTCACTGGAGAAGCAGGGAAAATGCTACGAAAAGAAATTCCATTATCCAATGAAATGCCTGCTAGAAATTAAATTAAAAATACGGTATAATGACTATTGGTGTAAGTTTTTAAACAATAAAAGCATAAAAAAAAGTCAACCAATAAAAAATTAGCTTTTAAAATACGAATAAATAAAAATAAGTGCAATTATTTTCACATTTTCCATAATTATCAGGTCTTATTAAGCATTTTTTAAGTAGAAATTAATGTCCCACTACTAATTTTGGTTCAATATTAATAGTATAAACAATTTAAAATCAAAAAAAATTATGAAAAAAACTAACTTTTTAAAAACAGCATTCACAATTCTTATGTGTGGATTCTTTTCAATTAATTATGCTGGTACGATTTATTTATCGGCAACTGGTGATAATACTAAAGATGGGTTAACTCCTGCAAATGCGGTAAAATCATTCTCAGTAGCGCAAGGTCTTGCCGCCGATGGTGATACCATAATGGTTACAGGGCTTATTGATTTTGTAAATGACCCAGGAAATACTTTTACACCTATACTTCCTGCAGGTTCTTTTTCTACTTCTAACAAAGCAGGGATTGTGCTTGCAAAAAACCTAAATATTCAAGGAACTTCATCCGCAACTGATGGATTTCAAGGAGTGGACTTATCCACTTTTGTGAATACAAGATTTCTTCAAATCAACAGTGATTTTACACTTGGATTGAAAAACTTAAGATTAATCAATGGTAGCTATATCACTGACATTACCACTGTTGTTGCCGGCGGAGGAGCCATTGTAATGACTAATGGTAATATTGTTGCCGAAAATGTAATTTTCGATTCAAATACAACATCAGGACACTCTGCAATTAGTGGAGGTGCTTTATATGTTGGTGGTTCAAATGCAACTATGAAGGCTAGTACTTTTAAAAACTGTGTTTTCAATGCCAATGAAGGAACAAAAGGAGGTCCAATCTATATTAATGCATTGGGGAATGATTCAAAATTCAATTTTGAAGGCTGTGCCATTACCAACAATTTAGCGAATGGTACTTTTGGTGGTTCCGCTTTTTATATTCGTTTTAATACTTCCGCAAATGGAGAAATTAACATCATCAATTGTACTATAAAAGGAAATAAAGTAACAGGTCTAGCTTCTGGAGGAGCTATTAACTGGGCTGCTAAAACTCCAAATACTGCTAAAGTAAAAATTATTAACTGTACTATTACAGAAAATACTACAGGAGCTATTTCAGGAAGCGCAGGTGTTTATTATGCAAATGGTGGTACTACCGGTAATTATGGTAATCTATATATCAGTAACTGTATTATTGAAGGAAACAAAACAGACTCAGGATTAGCAGGAGATTTAACTGTAACTGCAATTTCACCAACTACAGCAGGTGGAGGTTCGGCTACAGTACCTGGTTATATTTTAGTACAAAATTCAATGGTAGGAGCTGTAACATCTAGTGCTGCTAATGTGCCTGTAGCTACTAATATTGTTGACAACACTTACTACAATTACATTACTATTGCTACACCTGATTTGAAAGCGATGTTAAATCCTTTTGATACCACTACAAATTCTTATTCTTTGAAGGATGGTTCTCCTGCCATTACATTTGGAAAATTGAGTTCACTAAGTCCAATTACTACTGATCAATTAGGTCATTCACGTCCAACAGGAACAGATATCAGTGCAGGTTCGGTTGAAAAAAACTTTTCATTAGGTTTGAAAAAATCAATGCAAAACTCAATCCTTGTGTATCGAAATTCAAATAACCAGATTACAGTAGAAAACACTTCGAATGATGTAACTGGCTCAATATCAGTTTACAATACTTTAGGTCAAGAAGTGGCAAAATCTGCTGTAAACGGAGCTTCTACAACAATTGACAAATCGTTAACTCCAGGAGTTTATATTGTAATTTTAAACAATAATGCAGGTTCTAACGCTAAGAAAATAATCATAAACTAGTACTTGAGCAAAAATAAATACTGTTCTTAGGAACTAAAAATTAAAGTGGTAATAATTGTGAACAAAGTTATTACCACTTTTTTTTAAATAATACGCAATCGATATAAAGGTATAAAGAAAGCCTTGACTTCAGTTTAAATAATACTTTTTATGGATGGTTTCAGAATTCTGCAATTTATTATTTTTTTATTATTTGTACTTCCCATTTTAAAAAAACAAAAGTGATCTGAATTATTAAGTTGATTAGGACACTTTATCAATCAAAAATTAGCAATCGCTAGTTTGAATCAAAATTATAATATGAAGAAATTTATATCAAATCTAATACTTCTTGTTGCAATCCACTTTGTAAACCTTAGTTGGTGCCAAAACATTGTTTATCCTTGGAGAGCTACTACAGCTATAGCCAAGAATGCCGAAACATTTGAAGTATGGTTTAATGCTTCCAATGGACAAACAATAAATGACATACAACTCAGAGGCCCATATAATAGTATAAAAACAAAATTTTCTATTCAATCTGGCAACTGGATTTATGATGTGACTTCATTGAATACCTACAATACTAAAATTAAAGTTACTGTTCCAAAAGCAGCTCCTGCAGATCGATATGATATTGTTATCAATACTACAACTGGCCCTGAAACTTCTCTTGCTGCGGTAAAAATTATTAAAGATTTTAAAGAGGAATATTATATACTTCATTTTTCAGATATACACGCTTTTCAAGAAAAATATCCTACAACATTAAATAGACTATGTACCATTATTGATATCGCTAACATTATTAATCCTGAAATGGCTTTTAATACAGGTGACGATTTATACAGACCCAATGACGATAGAATGAACCAACTTTTTATTGGCAATAAAACCAGTAATACAAAAGGGCTAAACGACCTAAAAGCAGCAACATTTACGGTAGTAGGAAATCACGATACCGATTTTGATAATGTCCCTGAAAACGGATTTTATCCTGAAAAATCGAAATGGTGGAATAAATGGTGGGGCTTACAGGCTTATAATTTTTCCTATGCAAAAAACAGGTTTTTAGTCATTAATGATGCTTGGATTGGTTTTGATCCAACCCAACAAATAACTGAAGCTACAAACTGGTTGAAAAAAGAAGGTGCCGGAAACTTAAGAGTTGGAGCTGCTCATATTAAAGATGATGAAATGCTTGCTCTTGAAAAGAGTGTCAACTTCGGTTTGGTTTTAGTGGGTCACAATCATCATATCGCGAACCAAAATCCGAGACTTTTTAATGGCAAAAACATCCAATATATCGTGAATTCAGTTCGCGACAATATGGAATTCAATTTGTATAAAGTAAATACAAAAAAGGGAACTTATACACCAATAAATGGTCCTACAGCACAAATTGTTTATGTTGACAATCCAACAGACCAAAATTCTCCAGCATTATACAAACCCAAACTAACGCTGAGTTATGCAAATGCAAATCAGGGTACAAATAAAACAAATACTGCAACGATAGTAAATAATTTTAATTTCCCTATTGAAGCGGCAAGAGTTCGTTTTGTAATGCCTTTAGGATCTAAATATACTGTCACAAAAGGCAAAATCGAACAGTCTTTCAATGGCACTTCAGTGCATATTGTGGATGTAAATATAAATCTGGAACCCAATAGTACAACAGTATTAGCAATTGGATCTTCGAAAAAATAAATAGAATTTTAATACCCATAAAATGAAAACAACTTTCAGAATTTCGTTACTAATTATCACTCTTTTTTCAATTATTCAAAAAGGATATTCACAAGACATTGGCACCACTTTTTGTTGGCATTACAAAGAAATATATGGTGGGCATGGTGCTCCAAGTAGTCCCACTGATGCCTATCCATACAACAAATCGATTGTGACTAATAATTTGCCTTCTACAAGTACCGGAACTATGTCCAAATGGGAAGGAATGGATCAATGGTGGGAAAATATGGTTGAAGAAGTTGATTACTCAGGAATAGATTTTGTTGCACTACTCTCTCGAGGGTCACAGCCTAACCAAACTAAAGATCTTGGAACGGGAGATGTAAAACATATCCCTACTATGGTTAAATATATGAAAGATAGGGATGCCAAATTTAAATTAGCCATTTTTGATGATTGCCCCAATTCCTGGACTAGCAGCAGAAACTATGATCTATACGGCAAAGACGAAACAAAATATGAATTGTTTGATTGTGGCAATCCAGATAACTACAAATACATTTGGGATTATAATTTAAAAATAGCCTTAGAGAGTATTCCTGATAATATGCGATATAAAATTGACAATCGTCCTGTTATCTACTTTTGGTCCGTTAAAGAT